>NZ_JBEXHY010000011.1:0-87105 GCF_040608295.1 Micromonospora sp. NPDC005197
GCCCCGTCGCGGCAAGCGACGGGGCCGGCTCGGACCAGGCGTCGGGCGGCCGGCGAGATGGGTGGCCGAGTCGCCTAGTTTCCCGCGGGCACCTGGTCCTTGACGTCGTCGTAGCCGACCGCGCCGGGCGCGTCGGTCGGCGCGTAGATCACGCGGAGCACGCCCGTCGGGAACACCTCGGTCGCCATCACCCGCAGGTGGTACGGCGTGTCGCCGTCGTCGAACAGCCTGCGGCCCTTGCGCGCCGCCACCGGGTGCACCAGCAGACGCAGCTCGTCGACCAGCCCGGCGGCGAGGAGCTGCTGCACCACGGAGATCGACCCGGGAATGAGGATGCCCTTGATCCCGGCGTCGGCCTTGAGCGCGGCGACGGCCGCCGGGAGATCGCCGTCGATGACCTCCGAGTTGCGCCAGGAGAACTCCAGCGGCTGGCGGGAGACGACCACCTTGCGCACGTCCCCGAGCTGCTTGGCGAACCCGGCGTCCTCGCCACCCGCCGCCTCCCGGTCGGGCCAGGCTCCGGCGAAGCTGTCGTAGGTCACCCGGCCGATGAGCAGCACGTCGGACGTGTCGTAGTCCTCGGTGACGGCGCGGCCCATGTTGTCGTCGAAGTACGGGAAGTGCCAGTCGGGGTCGATCTCGGCCACGCCGTCGGCCGAGATGAACAGCGTGGAGATGACCTTCGCCATCGCGGTGCTCCTTCACGTGAGGTGCTGTCGGCAGATAGACGGGCACAGCATCCCAAACTCGTCGGCCACCCACCGCCCCTCGAACCGCGCGCCGCCGACCGAATCCGCCGAGAACGGCGGAACCGTCGGACGCGGCCGGTAGGTTGCACGGACATGGCCACGCCCGCCGACGTCCGACGCGAACTCGCGAGCCTCGCCGACCCGGTCCGGGCGGCCGGATCGAGCCGGTTCCTCCAACTGGGCCCGGGCGGCTACGGCGAGGGTGACCGGGCGATCGGGGTTTCCGTACCCGAACAGCGGCGGGTGGCCGCCCGGTACTGGCGCGATCTCTCCCTGACCGGCACGGCGGAGCTGCTGACCAGCGACGTGCACGAGGAGAGGTTGACGGCACTGTTCGTCCTGGTCCGCAAGTTCGCCCGGGGCGACGAGGAGGAACGGGGCCGCGTCGTCCGCCTCCTGCTGGACAACACCGACCACATCAACAACTGGGACCTGGTGGACTCGTCCGCCCCGTACATCCTCGGGCCGTGGCTGATCGACAAGGACCGGAGCGTCCTGGATCGCCTGGCCGCGTCGGACCTGGTGTGGGACCGGCGCATCGCCATCATGGCGACCTTCGCCTTCATCAGGATCGGTGACTTCGACTGGACGTTCCGCCTGGGTGAACGGCTCCTGCACGACCCGCACGACCTGGTCCGCAAGGCGGTGGGCTGGATGCTGCGCGAGGTGGGCAACCGCGACCGGGCGGCCGAGGAGGAGTTCCTGGCCCGGCATCACCGGGTCATGCCGCGCGTCATGCTGCGGTACGCGATCGAGAAGTTCGAGCCGCAGCGACGCAGAGAGTACCTGTCCGGGCTGGGCTGACGGGCCTTGCGTCTTCGGCGGCGGCAGGACGCGGGCGAGCCCCGGTCGATCGCTGACGGATCGGCCGGGGCTCGTCGGTGAGCGCAGGATCAGGCGAGATCGAACCGGTCGAGCTCCATGACCTTCGTCCAGGCCGCGACGAAGTCCTGCACGAACTTGTCGCGCGCGTCCTGGCTGGCGTAGACCTCGGCGAGGGCCCGCAGCTGGGAGTTGGAGCCGAAGATGAGGTCGACCGCGGTGGCGGTCCACTTCACCTCGTCGGTGGCCAGGTCCCGGATCTCGTACACGTGCTCGTCGGACTTCGACGCGCTCCACCGGGTGCCCGGGGAGAGCAGGTTGGCGAAGAAGTCGTTGGTGAGCACACCGGGCCGGTCGGTGAGGACGCCGTGCTGGCTGCCGCCGGTGTTGGCGCCGAGCGACCGCAGACCGCCGACGAGGACGGTCATCTCGGGCGCGGTCAGGTTCAGCATGTAGGCACGGTCGACGAGCAGCACCTCCGGCTGGGTCTTCTCACCCGGGCGCAGGTAGTTGCGGAACCCGTCGGCGCGCGGCTCCATGACCCGGAAGGACTCGACGTCGGTCTGCTCCTGGGTGGCGTCGGTGCGGCCCGGCCGGAACGGCACGGTCACCTCGACACCCGCGTCGCGCGCCGCCTTCTCGACCGCTGCCGAGCCGGCCAGCACGATCAGGTCGGCGAGCGAGATCCTCGCCCCACCGGCGGCGTTGAACTCCTGCTGGATGCCCTCCAGGGTGCTCAGTACCGACGCGAGCTGCTCGGGCTGGTTGACCTCCCAGTTGCGCTGCGGCTCGAGGCGGATCCGCGCGCCGTTGGCGCCACCGCGCTTGTCGGTGTACCGGAAGCTCGCGGCAGAGGCCCAGGCGGTGGAGACCAGCTGGTCGATGGTGAGACCAGAATCCAGAACCTTGGCCTTGAGGGCGGCGATGTCGGCGTCGCCCACCAGCTCGTGGTCAACGGCCGGCACCGGGTCCTGCCAGAGCTGCGGCTCGGCCACCCACGGCCCGAGGAAGCGCTCGATCGGGCCCATGTCGCGGTGCAGCAGCTTGTACCACGCCTTGGCGAAGGCCAGCGCGAACTGGTCGGGGTTCTCCAGGAAGCGGCGCGAGATCTTCTCGTACGCCGGGTCGACGCGCAGCGACAGGTCGGTCGTGAGCATCGTCGGCCGGTGCTTCTTCGACGGGTCGAAGGCGTCCGGGACGATCGCCTCGGCATCCTTGGCGACCCACTGCTTCGCGCCACCAGGGCTCGTGGTGAGCTCCCACTCGTAGCCGAAGAGGATCTCGAAGAAGCGGTTGCTCCACTGCGTCGGCTGGTCGGTCCAGGTCACCTCGAGGCCGCTGGTGATCGTGTCCGGGCCCTTGCCGCTGCCGTGGGTGCTCAGCCAGCCGAGGCCCTGCGCCTCCAGCGGGGCGCCCTCGGGCTCCGCGCCGACGTGGCCGTCGGCGACGCCGGCACCGTGGGTCTTGCCGAAGGTGTGACCGCCGGCGATGAGGGCGACGGTTTCCTCGTCGTTCATCGCCATCCGGCGGAAGGTCTCCCGGATGAAGTGCGCCGCCGCCGCCGGGTCCGCGTTGCCGCGGGGGCCCTCCGGGTTGACGTAGATCAGACCCATCTCCGTCGAACCGACGCCGGCCGCCATCTCCTTCTCGGTGGCGTACCGCTCGTCGCCGAGCCAGGTGTCCTCGGGGCCCCAGAAGATCTCCTCGGGCTCCCACACGTCCTCGCGACCGAAGCCGAAGCCGAAGGTCTTGAAGCCCATCGACTCCAGGGCCACGTTGCCGGCGAGCACCAGCAGGTCGGCCCAGGAGATCTTCTGGCCGTGCTTCTGCTTGACCGGCCAGAGCAGCCGACGGGCCTTGTCCAGGTTGGCGTTGTCCGGCCAGCTGTTGAGCGGCGCGAACCGCTGCCCGCCGTCGCCGGCGCCGCCCCGACCGTCCTCGATCCGGTACGTGCCGGAGGCGTGCCAGCTCATCCGGATCATCAGGCCGCCGTAGTGGCCGAAGTCGGCCGGCCACCAGTCCTGCGAGGTGGTGAGGACCTCGACGATGTCGCGCTTGAGGGCCTCGACGTCGAGCTTGGCGAACTCCTTGGCGTAGCTGAAGTCCGCACCCAGCGGGTTGCCCTTCGACGAGTGGGCGTGCAACACCGAGAGGTCGAGCTGGTTGGGCCACCAGTCCCGGTTGGTGCGCGGACGACCACCGGTCTTCGGGGTCGGCGAGTCGATCGCCGGGTTCTCGCTCTCGCTGCCGTGCGCGGTCACCGAGTCGTGCGCGACCGGGCAGCCGGCCGCGGCCTTCTCGTCCACGCCCTGCGCGCTGATGGGGCCGTTGTCCTGGGTGTCGCTCATGTACTTCCTTCCGAACTGGCGGATCACTGGGAGGTGCGAGCGGCCGCGCAACCGGGGCAGGTGCCCCAGTAGACGACCTCCGCCTCGTCGACCACGAAGCCGTGGTCATTGGAGGCGGTCAGACAGGGGGCGTGGCCGACGGCGCACTCGACGTCGGCGATGGCGCCGCAGGAGCGGCACACGACATGGTGGTGATTGTCCGCCACCCGGGACTCGTAGCGGGCGGTGGCGCCGGCAGGCTGGATCCGGCGTACCAGACCGGCGTCGGTGAGCACCCGCAGCACGTCGTACACGGCCTGGTGGGACACGGTGGGATGCTCCGCCCGCACCAGCGCGATCACCGCGTCGGTGCCGACGTGGGGGTGGTCGCGCAGGGCCGCGAGCACCGCCAGCCGGGGCCGGGTCACGCGCAGCGAGGCGGCTCGCAGTTGCGCCTCGAAGTCGGGCATCACCCGAGGAACACTAGCTCACTATTTTGGAACGGATCAAGTTTTAACCCATCCGGCACGCCGGAGTGGCGGTGCCCCCTCCCGGACCCACTTCCCGCACCTGGTGGTCAAGGTCCGGAAAGTCTTCGGAAATTTCGGCGGCTTCCGGCCGAAGTGAGGTCCGTCGGCGCCGACAGTCGTATGACGATACCGAACTCTGATTGACTACTGACCTGGCTCGACACGCGTCCCTCCCGCAGGGGGAGCCGAGAGCGATGTTGCCACGGCGTTTCCGGAAATTGTTGACAAGTCGACGACCGGGTTAATACGGTCCCCATCGACGACGCTCAATCACCGTCAGCACCAGCCACCACGGCCCACTCCTCCGGTCGTCGTGCAGGACGACCGGCCAACCACCACCACGCGGCACGACGCCGTGGCCGTTACGAGGAGGAACCACCCACATGACCGACACCAGCCACACCCCCACCAGGCCAGGGAGGCGCGGCCGAATCCGGTTGCTCCTGGGCGCCGCCTGCGCCGCCGTCCTGGCCATCGCCGGCACGGTGACGGCGACCAACGCGTACGCCGAGGCCGACCGGACGCTCACCTCGAGCCTGACCGGCACGCACAACGGCTACTACTTCTCCTTCTGGAAGGACGGCGGCAACGCCAGCATGACGCTGCGCGCCGACGGCCGGTACTCCAGCAGTTGGGACCGCAGCACCAACAACTGGGTCGGCGGCAAGGGCTGGGCCACCGGCTCGCGGCGGACGGTCAGCTACTCGGCCAACTACAACCCGGGGAACAACAACACCTACCTCGCCCTGTACGGATGGACGCGCAACCCGCTCATCGAGTACTACGTGGTGGAGAACTTCGGCAGCTACAACCCGAGCAGCGGCGCCCAGCGGCTGGGCACGGTGACCACTGACGGCGGCACCTACGACATCCTGCGCAGCCAGCGGGTCAACGCCCCGTCGATCGACGGCAACCAGACGTTCTACCAGTACTGGAGCGTCCGTCAGAACAAGCGCTCGAGTGGCACCATCACCACCGCCAACCACTTCGACGCCTGGGCCCGCGCCGGCCTGAACCTCGGCACCAATCACAGCTACCAGATCATGGCCACCGAGGGCTACCAGAGCAGCGGCAGCTCCGACGTCACCGTCCAGGAGGGCGGCGGCGGCAACCCGACCTCCGGACCCACCTCCGGGCCCACCACCGGTAACCCGGGGACCGGCACCTGCAACGCGACGCTCTCCGCCGGTCAGCAGTGGGGCGACCGCTTCAATCTGAACGTCGCGGTCAGCGGCACCAGCAACTGGGTCGTCAGACTCGGACTCGGCGGCGGCCAGAGCATTCAGAACAGCTGGAACGCCTCCGTCAGCGGCACCAGCGGAACCGTCACCGCCAGGCCGAACGGCAACGGCAACAACTTCGGCATAACGATCATGGCCAACGGCAACTGGAACTGGCCGACGGTCAGCTGCGGAACCAGCTGATCCCGACCGACTCCGCGCACCGACACCCGGCCCCGCCGCCGCGCGACGGGGCCGGGTGCTGCGCCTGCCCGATCCGGCGGCCCGCGATGGGACTCCGCGGCCTAGAGGCCCTGCCCGATCTCCACCAGATAGCCGTCGGGGTCGCGGAGGTAACAACGGATCTCCGTGCCGTGGTCCTTCGGCTCGGTGAGGAAATCCGCGCCGCGGGCCTTCCACTCGGTGTAGAGCGCGTGGATGTCCCGGACCCGGACATTCATCGCGCAGCTCAGGGTGTTGGCGTCGACCGGGGCCTTGGCCTGGACCGTCGGCTTGTCGTCCGTCGGGCCGCCCTCGACGTTGATGATGATGTAGCTGTTGAAGAACCTCATGATCAACGGGTTCGCGTCATGGACGCACGTCGCCCCGAACACCCGCTCGTAGTATTCCCGCGACCGATCGATGTCGCGGACGATGAGCAGCGTCGCCAGGAACATGCCGTCTTCGGGCTCGAAATAGTCGGGAGCCGGGTTGGCCAGCGTCATAGCCACCTCTTCGTCGCCTGCCTCCGCTGCACGGGCGGCGACGGGGTTCCCGCCAGGGTCGGGCCGAAACCGGGAACGGCGCGGGAGATCACGAGTACATCAGGTGCAGCGTCATCCCGGCGTCGGCGTGCCCCAGGTTGTGGCAGTGGTTGGCCCACATCCCCGGGTTGTCGGCTCGGAACGCCACCTCCCACACCTCACCCGGCCGGACGTCGAACGAGTCCAGCCACAACGGACTTCCGATCGCCGCCTTCCGGGTGCGGGACAGCACGAGAACGTGGTGGCCGTGCAGATGCCACGGGTGCACGGTCTGCGACCGGTTGACGATCGTGAAGCGGACGACGTCGCCGCGGCGGACGACCTGCGGCGGGATGTCCGGATCGGCCGCGCCGTTCACGGTGTGGGCGTATCGCGGGAGCAGTCCGCGCAGGTCGAGACCACGATCGAGGACGAGGGTGAACTTCCGGTCGAACCGGGCCCACGGCACCGGAGCCGGCACGCCGTAGGTGAGCGGGTCCAGGACGGGCCACCCGCCGGTCGCCGTCGACACCTCCCCGGTGGAGTAGACCACCCGTCCGTCGACGAACAGCGCCACCGGGCTGGCCGGCGCGGTGAACACCAGGTCGTAGCGGCCTCCGGCCGGGATCAGCACGGCGGTGTCCGCGAGCGGCGTCGGACCCCGCAGATCAGAGCCGTCGATCGCGGCGACCCGGAAGGCGGCCCCGGCCAGGGCGTACCGGTGCGTCGTGTTGTCGGTGTTGATCAGGCGCAGCCGCACCGGCACGCCGGCCTCGACCCGTTCCACTCGCGCCGGGGGCAGCGGACGACCCGCCAGGGTGTGCACCGGCACGGTGACGTCGAGGCCGGTCGTCGGCCCCGGGCGCACCACCAGGACGCCGTAGAGGCCCATCCGCACACCGACGTCGGACACCGCGTGGGTGTGGTACCAGTACGTCCCGGCCTGATCGGCACGGAACCGGTAGACGAACTCCTGGCCGGGCAGCACCGCTGCCTGCGTCACCCCGGGCACCCCGTCCTGGCTGTTCGGCACGTCGTACCCGTGCCAGTGCAGGGTGACGCCCCGCCCGATGTCCCGGTTGTGCAGCGTCACCTCCACGACGTCGCCGACGGTGGCGGTCAACTCCGGCCCGGGTACCTGCGCGTTGAACGCCCACGCCGCGACGTCGCGGCCGCCCACGTTCACCCTGGCCGTCCCGGCCGTCAGGGTGAACCGCCGAGTGGGTTCGTCGGTGGTCCGGATCTGCGGATAGCCATGATCATGCGGTACGGCGGGCGCGGCGTCCGGGGCGACGGCCAGCCCGGTTCCGGCCAGCAGGGCCGCGACCGTCACCACGGTGGCCGCCCGGGACACCGTCCGGGACGGGCGCGCGTCGAGGAAGCGCCACGAGACCGCCGCCGCCGTGCCGACCCCGGCGACCGCGAGCAGCCCCACCGAGGCCGACGCCGGATACCCGTGCAGGATCGTCACGAGCAGGGCGCCGCTCACGGCGTACCCGGCGAAGAGGAGCGGGACCGCGACGGACCGGAGGTCGCCCGCGGCCCGCAGCAGCCGCGGCCCGGCGACGACCACCGCGGCGAGCGACAGGGGCGCGGCGATGAGGACCTTCTCCGCGGCGAACCACCAGCCGGCGCGGGCGAGCGCGATCACCGTGAGCGCGCGGCCGAGCGTGGCGAGCAGCGCGACGGCGGCCAGCCCGAGTGCGAGCGGACGGCGCCGGGCGGCCGCCGCGGCGCCGCCACCCAACCATCCGGCGGCGGTGAGAACCGCGAGCACGAGGTCCGCCACGAGCAGCGAGCCGGTGGTCATGCCGGCTCCCCCTCCCGGACGGCCTCGCGGATGTCGCCCACCGGCGCCGGACCACCCAGCCTCCGCGCTGCCCGAAGGACGCCGACCACGACGTGCACCGCGACGATGCCGTTGAGCGCGTGCAACCCGCCGAGGGTCAGGCCGAACGCGGTGCTGACTCCGGCGGCGTCGGTGGAGGCGTTGGCGAGCATGGCGAGAAGCGCCTGCACGACGACGAGGCCGACCGGCAGGATCGCCAGTCCGACGAGTCGGCCCGGCGCCTTCGCCAGCGCGGCGAACAGGGCGGTGAGCAGGGTGAGGACGGGGATGACGGCCATGCCGTTGACACTGTGCAGGGCGTACGCGCCGTCGCCCCCGGGTTTCGTGAACGCGCCGACGGCGGCGAAGACGAACTGGACGGCGAACGCGATGAGCAGCAGGGCGGCGCTGACGACGAATGCCTTACGCATGGTGATCTCCTAGAGGTGCGCCGAGGCCAGGGCCTGGGCGACATGGTCGGTGGCCGTGATCGCCCCGTACGCGACCAGCCGGACGAGGTCGGCGTCGGCGGGGTGCGACAGCCGCCAGAGGGCGACGTCCCCCACGCTGATCGCGCTGGGCGCGAACGCCGCCAGCAACGCGATCCGGGTTCCGATACGGTCCCGGCCGGGCACGTCCCGGACCAGGTCGACGGCCCAGTCGGCGGGCCGGGCCGGGAACCGCCCGTCCTCCCAGCGCACCGTGGCCGTCACGGTCTGGCGGGCCACGTCGCCCAGCAGGTCCCCGCCCCGGGTGGCGGCGGTTCGCAACGACGCGTAGGCGACACCGACCGGGCTGTCCCCCGCCCACGCCGGCGGCGGCGTCGGACCCGCCTCGATGAGCGGGAGACTGCGACCGGGTTCCCTCGGCTCCCGGGCGGCCCTGGCGTACAACCGGCCCCCGACCGAACGCACCAGCGGGGAGCGTTGCAGGCCGCCGGGGAGCAGGTCGGGGTCGAGCAGCGCCGAGACGATCCGGTTGATGAAGTGGAAGGCGAGCAGCGTGCCGGTGACCTCCGGGCGGTACGTGCTGCTCCAGTCGGCGGCGCGAGGGCTGCGGCTGGCCTGGGCCCAGCGGGCGAGTTCGGCGTGCCTCGGGTCGGGTGGCGTCCCGCCCCGGGCGACGACCTCGGCCAGAGCGTGCTCGCCCAGGGCGTGCAGCAGCAGCACGTGGGCGTCGACGCAGAACTGACAGCGGTTGGCCCGGGACACGGCCGCCGCGACGAGTTCGCGCTCGACCCGGGACGCGTCCCCGGCGAGCAGGGCCTCGCGCAGCAGCGACCAGGTCGCGGCCAGCACCTCCGGCACGGCCGAGAGCACCTGGAAGGTGGGCAGCGGCCCGAGGAAGTCCTCGCGCGACTGCTGGTAGACCTCCGCGGTGCGGCCGGTGGCCGCCTTCGTGGGGATGGGGGTGAAGAAGCGGTATGTCATGGGGTCGATGCTTGCCGTGGCGGGCTGGGAAAACGTCGTTCCGCCGCAGACACTTGCTCCGCCGCGATACCACCCCCGTGGTACGCCTGATCTACCGCACGCGCGGGATGCTCCACGGACGACGGCCGTTCTAAAGTGCGACCATGCGCCGCGACCTGCCGTACGCCCTCAGTGGACTCGCCCTCGGCGGCCTGCTGCTCGGCAACGCCGCGCTCGCACCGGACGCCGCGACCGTCGGGGCCCTCGACGTCGCCCTGGTCCTCGCCATGGCGGCGGCCCTCGCGGTGTGCCGGCGGTACCCGGTGGTCGCGCTGGGCGTGGTGACCGCCGCCATGCTGGCCCTGCACATCCGGGTGCACTCCGGGGTGTCCGCCGCGTTCCCCGTGCTCGGCGTGGTCTACCTCGCCGCCTGGCGGGGTCGCCGGGCGGCCGCTGCCGTGGCCAGCCTCGCCTTCCTCGGTGGCTTCCTGGCCCGCGACGTCTCGGTGGCGCCGGCCGACCGCCCCAACCAGCTGATCGTCGAGCGGACGGCCCTGCTGCTGGGATGGTTCGTGGCGGCCAACGTCGCCGGGCTCGTCGGCCGGCAACGCCGGGCGTACCTGGAGCAGGTCGAACAGCGGGCCATCGAGGCCGAACGCACCCGCGAGGAGATGGCGTTGCGCCGTGCCGGGGAGGAGCGTCTGCGCATCGCCCGCGACCTGCACGACTCCCTGACCCACAGCATCTCGGTGATCAAGGTGCAGGCCGGGATCGCCGTGCATTTGGCCCGCAAGCACGGCGAGGAACCGTCGGCCACACTGCTGGCGATCCAGGAGGCCAGCGGCGCCGCGATGCGGGAACTACGCACCACCCTCGACATCCTGCGCGCCCCCGACGACGACCGCGTCGGGCTGGCCCGGGTGGACGAACTCGCCGAGCGGACCCGGGCGGTCGGCGTGCCGGTCCAGGTCACCGTCAGCGGCCGGCCCCGGAGCCTGCCCGACGAGGTCGACCAGGCCGGCTACCGGGTCGTCCAGGAGGCCCTGACCAATGTAGCCCGCCATGCCGGCCCCGCGACCGCGCACATTCACGTCGAGTACGCCCCGGCCGGGCTGACCGTCGCGGTCACCGACGACGGGCGGGCGTCGCCAGCGCGGCCCCCGACACCGGGGGTGGGACTGCGCGGTATGCGGGAACGGGTCACCGGACTGGGCGGCACCCTGCAAGCCGCCGCCCGCGACGACCACGGGTTCACGGTGCGGGCCACGTTCCCCCTCGACGAGCCGGCATGACCGGGCGACGGCGCGGGGAGCCGGCATGATCCGGGTCCTGCTCGCCGACGACCAAGCGCTGATGCGAGCCGGGTTCCGGGCGCTGTTGGAGGCAGAGGACGACCTGGAGGTCGTCGGTGAGGCCACCGACGGCACGTCGGCCGTGCACCTCGCGCGACGCCTGCGCCCGGACGTCGTACTGATGGACGTGCAGATGCCGGGGCTCGACGGCATCGAGGCGACCCGGCGCATCGCCGCGGACCCCGACCTTGCCGCGATCCGGATTCTCATTCTCACCAACTACGGGCTCGACTCCTACGTCTTCGCCGCCCTGCGTGCGGGCGCCAGCGGTTTCCTGCTCAAGGACGCCGACCCCGCCGACCTGCTGCAGGCCGTCGCCGTCGTGGCGCGCGGCGATGCACTGCTCGCGCCGGCCGTCACCCGTACGCTGATCAGCGAGTTCGTGGCCGGCCCACCGCCAGCCGTGCCGGCGGCCGGCCGGGACGTGCTGACCGCCCGCGAACAGGAGATCGTCGAGCTCGTCGCCCGCGGGATGACCAACGACGAGATCGCCGTGCGAATGGTGATCAGTCCGTTGACCGCCAAGACACACGTGAACCGGGCGATGACCAAGCTGCACTGCCGTGACCGGGCCCAGCTGGTCGTGTGGGCGTACGAGTCGGGACTGATCACGCCGCGCCGCCGGTGACCGCGCTGCCCGCCGGGTGCGGCCGGGCCGCGAGATCTCGCCACCTCCCCGACGTTCAGCGCCGGGGAGGTGGCGAGGCGAAAGGTCAGGACCCGATCGCGATGGCGAAGACGTGCATGGTCGGCACGTTCGCCGCGGCCCGTGCGCTGATGTTCGGCAACACGACCTGGGTCACCGCCTTGCTCTGCAACGCCACGCCCACGTAGTAGATGCAGGCCGCCGTGGCCTGGCGGGCGTTGTTGGGCCGGTTCTGGTAGGCCGACACGATGGCGGCGGTCGCCCCGGACTGCGGCCCGCCGTACCAGTCGGGCGTGCTCAACGTGAACGTCTGGCGGGTGCCGTCGGCGTACACCACGGTGCCTGTTCCCGACACGGCGCCGTAGGTGCCGGTCAGGAGGAAGCCGAGCGTGCTGCCGGTGCCGCTGACGCCGATGGTCTGGCCAGAGGCGATGGCGTTGTCGGCCGTACCGGGGCTGACGTTGGGCCAGCGGAAGGTCACTCCGTTGCGGCTCACCGTGCTGCCCGGGCTGGCGCCGGCCTGCGCCAGGGCCTGCGCGGAGAGACTGGCGCCGTTGCCGTCGAAGTTTGCGACGTTGGTGTTGCTGTCGTTGCTGATGCCGGCGTTGGTGAAGCTCTGCTCCAGCGTCGGCGTGGCGACACCCGTGCTGGTCACCCGGTAGGTGCGTCCCGCCTGCACGGTGACCTCGATCAGGTCGGATTCGACGCGGGTGACCCGGGGCGACGTCCCGTCGGCGGTGTCGACGACGCTGACGGTGCCGGTCAGGAACCGCGACCGCAGGCGGACGGTGCCGGCACGGTCCGGACGGACGAGCACCTCGGTGGCCGCGCCGCTCGCCCACGTGATGCCGACCGTGTGCCCACCGCGGCCCCGCAGGCCGGTCACCCGTCCGCTGGGCCAGGCCGGCGGCAGCGCGGGCAGGATGTGCAGCTCACCGATGTGGCTCTGGAGCAGCATCTCGGCGATGCCGGCGGTGGCGCCGAAGTTGCCGTCGATCTGGAACGGCGGGTGCAGGTCGAACATGTTGGGCGCGAGCCGGGCGGTGGTGGCGAGGTAGCGGATCAGGTCGTGGGCCCGCTTGCCCTCCTCCATCCGCGCCCAGAAGTTGATTTTCCAGGCCAGCGACCAGCCGGTGCCGTCGTCACCGCGCAACGCCAGCGTACGGCGGGCGGCCTCGAACAACTGCGGGGTGCCGCGCTTGGTGATCTGGTTGCTGGGGGCCAGCCCGTACAGGTGCGAGATGTGCCGGTGGTTGGGCTCGGTCTCCACCCAGTCGTAGAGCCACTCCATGATGTTGCCCCGCGAGCCGATCTTCATCGGCGCGAGCCGGTCCCGGGTGGCGCGGACCTGGGCCCGGAAGGTGCTGTCCACGTTGAGGATCTCGCTCGCGCGGGCGCACGCGTCGAACAGGTCACGCAGGATCTGGTTGTCCATCGTGGGGCCGGCGCAGACGCTGGCGTTCGCGTGGTGGCTGAGCTCCGGCGAGTTCGACGGGTTGGTCACCAGATAGCCGAGGGTCGGCTCGGTCACCAGCGTGTCGAGGAAGAACTGTGCGGCACCCTTCATGGCCGGGTAGTTCGTCCGCAGGAACTCGACGTCACCGTTGAACTGGTAGTGGTCCCAGATCAGCGTGGACAGCCAGGCGCCGCCGGTCTGCCACATGCCCCAGAACGCGCCGTCCACGACGGCGGTGGCCCGCCACGCGTCGGTGTTGTGGTGGGTGACCCAGCCGCCCGCGCCGTACTGCACCTGGGCGGTGCGGGCGCCGGCCACCGACAGGTCGCGGACCATGTCGAACACCGGGTTGTGGCACTCGGCCAGGTTGGTCGTGTTGGCCGGCCAGTAGTTCATCGGCAGGTTGGCGTTGATCGTGTACTTCGAGTCCCACGAGGGGGTCAGCGAGTCGTTCCAGATGCCCTGGAGGTTCGCCGGCTGGGTGCCGGGCCGCGACGACGAGATCAGCAGGTACCTGCCGAACTGGAACAGCAGCGCGGAGAACTGCGGGTCGTTGACGCTGTTGTGCTGCGCGATCCGGACGTCGGTCGTCTGGTCGGCGGCGGAGGTGCGGCCCAGGTCGATGGTCACCCGCCCGAACAGCGCCTGGTAGTCGGCGACGTGCCGGCTGCGCAGCTGGTCGTAGCTGTAGGCGCGCGCCGCGCTGAGGCGCTGTCGCGCGATGCCCCCGTAGTCGCCACCGACGTTGCGGTAGTTGACGTAGCTGGAGCCGATCGAGATGAGCAGGGTCACGCTTGTCGCGTTGGTGACCCGCAGGGTGCCGCCGGAGCTGGACACGGTGCCCCCGGTGACGGTGGCGTTGGCCAGGGCGAGGAAACGGACCTGCCCGGTGACGCCCTCCTGACTGCCGGAGACGCCGTCGAGGCCGATCGTGGCACCGTCCGGGCTGGACACCGTCGTGCGCTGAGGGCTGTCGAACGTGGCGGTGAAGCTGATCGAATTGGTGCGGTCGGCGGTCAGTCGCATCGCGATGACCTGGTCCGGCGCGCTGGCGAAGACCTCACGCTGATAACGGATACCACCCAGGACGTACGACGTCGTGGCGGTGGCGGTCGTCAGGTCGAGCGTGCGGTTGTGCTGGGACGCTCCGCTGGCGGATCCGAAGGCGAGCCGGAGGTTGCCGACGGTCTGGTAGGCCAACTGCCCGCCGGGGTTGCCCATCATGGTCTGGTTGATGAGATCCTGGGCCTGCGTCCACTGGTTCGCGTTGACCAGTCGCCGGATCTCCGGCAGCGCGGCCGCGCCTCTGGTGTTGCTGGGGTCGTGCGGGCCGCCGGCCCACACCGTGTCCTCGTTGAGCTGAAGTCGCTCGGTGTCGACGTTGCCGAACACCATCGCGCCGAGCCGGCCGTTGCCGATCGGCAGGGCCCGCAGCCAGTCGGTGCCGGCACCCTCGTCGTACCAGAGGGCGAGGTCGTTGGCCGCCAGCACCTGCGGCGGCGCGACGGAGTCGGCTTGGGCGGTCGCCGTCCAGGGCAGCGGCAGCAGGGCACCGCCCGCGCCGGCTGCGCCGATCTTGAGGGCTTGGCGCCGGGTCAGGTCTGACATCGATCCTCCAAACGGTGACCGATCCGGCCACCCCAAGCGCGACAACGCCGAAGCCCGATAGCGGATCCGCGCGGTGGCACCGACCTGACCTCGCTGCGCAGGCCGTTGGCAGACCCTCAGACGACGAAACGTCTGATGTGTTTCGGGAAGATTACTCCGGCGTCACGCAATAGGCAACGGTCGATAGCTGGAAGGATCGTGGGCGGCGACCCGACCCTTATCAGGAGAGATCGGACTCGCCCGGAGCGGTGGCGGGGGCCGGCGGCCACGGTGGACACCTGCACCACCGACCAACCTCGCCAATACATCTGACGATTCTTGTCGGTGTGCCGGTGGAGGCGGACACGCAGCAACACCGCCGCGCCGGCCTCGGTGGACGGTGGGGCGGGCCGACGTCAGGTCGCCGTCGACGCGCCCCGGCAACCGGGTCGTGATCGCGTGCGGGCAGCGCCGTCGGCGATCACCGCGCCACGTCCTGCGCCGGCGGCGGGTGCGGTGTTCCCGGCATCAGCCGGGTGCCGCCCTCGTCGCTCTGCGCACCCCGAGCAGGGCGACGAGGGCGAGGAGGATGACGGCGACCGAGTACTCGCCGGCGGTCTGCGGCAGACCGCCGGCGTAGACGACGAGGAAGCCGGCGATCACGGTGGGAAGGCCGAAGCCGACGTAGCAGACGACGTAGAGTGGGTGGGCGTGGGCGGCTCACCCCAGTCGGTGGTGCGGACCGCCCGGTACGGCCTGCCGCTCATGCTCGCCATCATCGGCGGCGCTCCCGAGCGTTTCGCGCCCTACATCGACCTCTACCGCCGGGCGGCCGACCAGCTCGGCACCACCGCGCACCCGGTCGGGATGCACTCGCCCGGCTTCATCGCCGACACCGACGAGGAGGCCAAGGAGCTGTTCTGGCCGCACTACCGGGTCATGCGGGACCGGATCGGCGCGCTGCGGGGCTGGCCACCGATCCGCCGTACGGAGTTCGACTCCGAGGTCGAGCACGGCTCGCTCTACATCGGCTCGCCCGAGACGGTGGCCCGCCGGATGGCTGGTGCCATCCGCAGCCTGGGCGTCGGCCGGTTCGACCTCATCTACACCGCCGGAGCGCAGCCCGTGAGCGCCCGGATGCGCGCCGTGGAGCTGTACGGCTCCCGGGTGATCCCCATGGTCCGCGACATCCTGGCCAGCTGACCCGCCGGCCGACCCTCTGGAAGGAAGACATGAACGACAGCGGCCCCGACCGCCCCCGGACCCTCGCCGTCCTCGGCGCCGGCAAGGTGGGCACCGTCCTCGCCCGGCTCGCGCTCGCCGCCGGCTACCGGGTGCTCGTCGCCGGCTCCGGCGACCCGGCGAAGATCGCCCTGACCGTCGAGGTGCTCACGCCCGGGGCGGTGGCGACCACCGCGGTCGACGCGGTGGCCGGCGCCGACATGGTCATCCTCGCCCTCCCCCTGGGCAAGTACCGTGCGCTCCCCGCCGAGGCGCTGCGCGGCAAGCTCGTCGTCGACGCGATGAACTACTGGTGGGAGGTGGACGGCATCCGCGACGACCTGACCGACCCGCGCACCTCGTCCAGTGAGATCGTCCAGGCGTTCCTGGCCGACGCGCGGGTCGTCAAGGCGTTCAACCACATGGGCTACCACGACCTTGAGGACGAGGCGCGGCCGACGGGCGCGGCCGACCGCAAGGCCATCGCGATCGCCGGTGACGACGAGGCCGACCTCGCCACGGTCGCGTTCCTTGTGGACGATTTCGGCTTCGACCCGGTCGTCGCCGGCCCCCTCGCCGAGGGGGTACGACTCGAGCCGGGCAGCGAGTTGTTCGGCGCCAACGTGAGCGCCGACGAGGTGCGCGCGATGCTCGACCGCTTTCCCGCTTCGGAGCGGGGCCAGGCCGTCGCCGCCGCGCGGGCCCGCGCGGGCGACGATCACGATGCCCGGCCGGCCCCCGAGCCGCCGGCCTGACCGCCCGTCCCTCTCAAAGGTCGTCGTCGTCGAACGCCGTACGGGGATCGAGGTGCCGACCCCGCTCCTGAGCGGCGGCGTAAGCGGCGGGGCCGAGCGCCTCGGTCGCGGCGTCCCGCACGGCGGCGAGGTCGGCCGCGTCGTCCGGGTCCGGCACCTGGCCGAGCGCCGCGAACGCCGCGTCCGCGAGACCGACCATGAGCGCCGCTCGCGGGTGGTCGCCCTCGGCGGACGCGAGCGCCGCGCCCGCCACGCAGACGTACGGCACGAACTCGTCCCAGCCGTGCCGGAACACCCGGGTACGGCTGAGGGTGAACAGCCTCCTCGCCTCGGCGAGGTTGCCGAGACCCAGCTCGCAGAAGGCCAGGTTGTGCGTCTCGGAGTTGACGGTCTCCGGCCGACCCAGCGTCTCGTTCAGCGCGATGCTCTCCCGGTACAGATCCCGCGCCCGCGTCAGATCGCCGGCCATCCGCGCCACCGCGGCCAGCACGTGTCTCGGCCGCTCCTCCAACGCGCGATCGCCAGAGCGCACCGCGACGTCGAGTGCCTCCCGCGCCCGCGCCTCCCCGAGCGTCAGGTCGCCGCCACGAATCGCCACCCGCGCGAGGCTGTACCGGGCCTCCACCTCGCCGGCCGCGTCGCCGACGGCCCGAGCCCGCTCGATCTCGGCCGTACTCATCCGCACCACCGCGCCGGTCTCCCCACGCCGAAAGGCCGAGCGGACATCGTCACTGAAGCTCACGGTCGAGGTCCCCTCGTGTCTCGTGCACGGGCGCGTCGGCGCGTCGACCGCGCCGCGGCCCCGACCGTTTCGGCGCGTGGTCACGCATGGAAGGCGGTCCAGTTCTCCAGGAGGCGGAAGCCCATCGACTCGTACAGTGGCCGGCCGAGCGCGCTGGTCTGCAGGTACGCCGCGTCCGCACCGGCCGCGACACCCTCGCGCAGCACTTTCTCGGTGATCGCGCGACCCAGGCCACGACCGCGCGCGCCCGGGACGACAGCGATGTTGAAGACGCCGACCACACCTCGGGTCCGCATCCCGAGACCCGTGCCGAGGTACTCGCCGGCCTCCTCGTACAGGTAGCCGTCGATCCGCTCGGCGTCGAGCACCGCGCCGCCCATCAGCGACCCGAACAGACCGTCCCCGTGGCGGAGACCCTGGCTCGTGGCGCCGTGGAAGATGATCATCATGACCACACCGATCAGGCCGAGCAGTGGGGTCACCAACCAACCGAGCACCCCGGTCAGGCCGTAGAGCACCAGGCCGACGATCGGGCGGGCCTCCTGCACCCGGACCTGCTCCTGGTCGACGGAGTCGGCACGCAACTCGGGATGGCGGCGCACATAGGCGAAGAGCACCCACCAGGGCGCCGACATCAGTGCTGCGGCGAACGCGTACAGGACGACCGCCACGCGCAGATCGTCGGTGTTGCCGTCGGCCAGCGCCGACGCCAGGACGGCGGTGGGAAACGGAATGATCACCACGCCGAAGAGGATGCCGAGGTTGATCGAGCTGAAGGCGGCAGTGGTGCCCCGGACCAACTGGAGCACGGCGTGATGATTCAGCCAGAGAACACCGACATAGATGAACGACACGACGAAGGCGAGATAGGCCGGCCCCTCCCCGAGGAGCCCCTCGGCCAGCCCACCCTCGTGGAACTCCGGGACCCGCAGATCCAGCACCAGCAGGGTGATGACGATGGCGAACACGCCGTCGCTGAATGCCGCCAGGCGACCCGCGTCGGTCACCCCGGGACCGCCGCCGCTCGCCTGCGTCCCCTCTCGACCTGCGGACATCGCCGTACGCTAACAGTCATTCGACAGCCACCGAGCGTGACTGCCCGGGACCAGCGCGATCCGGCCCGCGTCCTTCGTGGACCACGACGGTGGCGGGAGCGGCCCGGCCGCCACCCCCGCCCATCCGGCGGCTAGCTGGCGTACGTCTCGAACTCGCCGACCCGCGGCGCACCGCTTGAGCTGGTGATCCTAAAGGTGATCTTGCTCAGTGCCGTCGCGGTGAAGGTGATCGCCCCCGCGCCACTGCCGGAGGCCAGGACGGCGCCCGTGTCGTGGTTGACGAGCTGCCAGGAGCCGATGGAGCCCTGGGTCCCGGAGGGCTCCCGGATGACCACCCGGGACACCCGGGTGGCGGATCCCCACTTGATCGAGATGGAGCCGGTCGATCCGGCCGGCGACCAGTAGGTGCTGATGTCGCCGTCGCGCACGTTGCCGTAACTGGTCCCGCTGGCCTTGCTGGAACCGTCGGCCCCGGCTCCCAGACTGAGGTTGGTCCCGCTCGTCGGCGGCGGCGTGGTCGGCGGTGCGGTGGTCGGCGGCGCGGTGGTCGGCGGCGGCGTCTGCGGCGAGCAGCTCCCGTCGGAGACCCGCAGGCCCGTGTTGGCGCCGGCCGTCTGACGGACGACGTCCGGTACGCAGCTCGCGCCGTCGAGGCGGTACGCGTACGGGATGCTGACGGTGGTGTTGGACGTCGGGTTGGGGCCGGCGGGGTAGTTCTCACTGCCGGCGCTGGACCAGGTGACGTTGTCGAAGGTGTTGCCGCTGACCTGCCAGTAGCCGCGCTCGTTGGTGTAGAAGGTGCCCAGGACGTCCTTCGAGTTCCGGAAGTAGTTGTTCTCCACCTTGGCCCGTGCGCCGGCCCGGGAGTTGATGCCGGACTCGTGCAGGCTCACGTAGTGGTTGTTGTAGATGTGGGCGATGCCGCCGCGCAGCAACGGCGTACGGGAGTCGATGTTCTCGTACAGGTTGTGGTGGAACGTGATGAAGCCGTTCGAGAGGTCGCTCTCGCTGGAGCCGATGAGGCCGCCACGACCGGAGTTGCGCAGGATGCTGTACGACAGGGTCACGTACTGGGTGTTGTCCTTCATGTCGAACAGGCCGTCGTAGCCCTCCGACTCCCCGCCGGACGCCTCCAGGGTGACGTGATCGACCCAGACGTTGCGGACCGTGCTCTCCATGCCGATGGCGTCTCCACCGTTGGAGGTGGGCGAACCCGACTTCTTGACGTTCCGGACCGTCACGTTCTGGATGATGATGTTGCTGGAGTCGCGGATGTGGATGCCCAACTGATCGAAGATCGCACCGCTGCCGACCCCGATGATGGTGACGTTGCTGATCTGCTTGAGCTCGATCACGCCGTCGGCGGTGTTGCAGCTCGAACCCGACACCTTGCTGGTGTTGCCGTGGTTGATCGTCCCCGTCACCTCGATGGTGATCGGGGTGCTGCTGCTGGCACGCCCGCACAGCGCCGCGTGGATCGCGGTGCCCGTGCTGGCCCGTACCGTCTGCCCGCCCGCGCCGCCGGTGGTCCCGCCGTTCTGGGTGGCGTAGCCGGTGGCGGTGCCGGCCGCCGCCGACGCCTGCGGGGTGGACAATGTTCCCCCGACCGCGATCCCGACAGCGGCCGTGGCCAGCGCTGCCAGAAGTCGCAGTGCGACTGGTCGTCTCATGTCGCGTCTCCTTCGTCATCGTCTGAATGTGCCGACGGCAGCGGCGATCGACGCGCCGACCCTCCACGGGTACGCGATTCAAGTCGATCAGCATGCATTGACGGCAATCAATTGTCTGCTCATCGCGGAGAACCTCATCGCCCTGGCGTGCGCGGCGAAACCGCTGGCCAAGCGGCGCGTCGTCGACAGCGCATCCCGATACGCGCCCGCCCAGTTCGGCGATGAAACATCGATGTAACGCAATCGTAGGAAGGCGGTTTCCCTCTGGGCAAGGGTTAGCGTTTGCAGGTTTTTTGCAGACGTTGCGACCTCTGGGACAGGGTGCAGGTCTGCGAGGGCACCAGGACCGGCCCTCCGTTCCCCCAGTGCCTGCGGACCACCCCCACCTACGTGATCCTCAATGGAGGAACCGGGTCGAACCACGACTTCCTGCTGGTCCCCAGTTGTCGGATCCGCGGCATCGAGTGCCCGTTCATCACCACCGCCAGCGCGCCGAACTACTGGCTCGACGCGTGGGACAACGCCCAACCGGGCCAGGCAGGACACGTCGTCTATCCCCACGTCGGGCTGGGCATCAACTCGGCCGACCCGGCGATCCGTACGCAGGACCAGCTGCACATCCACCTGGCCGGGATCCACTCGGGCATCCAGACCCAGCTCAACATCCACGACAGCACGATCACGAACAACCCGTCGCGGTGGCGCAACCAGATCGTGCCGATCTGGGGACTGACGAGCACCGGCGCTCCCGCCCCCCGCTCGTACCGGGTGCTCCACGTCGCGAACCTGAACACGAACCTCTTCCGGCTCCTGCTCGACAGCGTGGTGCGGCCGACCGGCGCGACCATGGCGGCGCAGACGATGGCCGCGAAACCCCGCCTGATCGGCAGCGGCGGCTTCTACGTCCTGAACAGCGAACCCGGTCTGCCCGTCGCCCCGGGCCAGCCCGGCGGCACCGGGACCGTCGACTTCCTGCTCGCGTACGCAAGACGCATTGACAGGCACCACTTGACGAAATAAATTCCTGGCAACAAGAAACTGTTTCGTACGCTCGCCGTGCGGCACTCACCCGCGAGCCCGCGAATGAGCAGCGAGGCCGGCCCGCCCCAGGAACCGGCCGACAGAGGAGGGTGCCACAGTCCCGCTGGACCCGTTCGCCGCACCATCAGTCCTGCCGCCGCTCGCGTATCCGCGACCGATGGCACGAGGGCCGATCGGTGCCGCCGTCCCGGCCTCCGCACCGGCGTTCCCCCGGTGTCTTCTCCGCGCCTGTCTGCGTAGCGCGAGAGTGGGTGGCCGACAGGTGATGTCGCGGGTTGCCATGCGGGACTGGACTGGACGGGCGATATTTCGACACCCCGCCGCCGCACGCTTGGGAGCGCTCCCGAGCATCGCCTGACGCACTGCTGACGTACCGCCCGGCGCTCGCCCGAAGACCGCACCACCGGACGCGTCGGCCGCCACCACCCCTTCAGGAGAAGTCTCATGAGAAAACGAAGAGTGACCAACGCCGCCCTGGTCTCGGCCGGTGCCGTCCTGCTGGCGTCGACGGCGGTCGCCCTGGCGGCGCCGGCCGGCGCCGCAGCCGCCGGCTGTGCGGTGAACTATGCCGTGTCGTCGCAGTGGCAGGGCGGCTTCGGCGCGAACGTCACCATCACCAATCTCGGCGACGCGGTCAGCAGTTGGACGCTGACCTGGTCCTACAGCGCTGGCCAGACGGTCACGCAGGCGTGGAACACGACTCTGACCCAGAGCGGCGCCGCGGTCACCGCCAAGAACGTCAGCTACAACGGGGCCATCCCCACCAACGGCACGGCATCGTTCGGGTTCAACGGCTCGTGGACGGGCAGCAATCCCGATCCGTCCAGCTTCGCGCTGAACGGTGTGACCTGCACCGGCGGCACGACACCGACCACACCGCCGCCGACCTCGGCACCCCCGACGACACCGCCGCCGACCACGCCGCCACCCACCACTCCGCCGCCCACCGGGCCGGCGGACATCACGGTGAACAGCGCCACCCGGTACCAGACGATCGACGGGTTCGGGGCCGCGCAGTCCATCTGGGGCAGCGCCTGGTCGACGACCGACACCCAGACGCTGGTCGGGATGGGTGCCAACCAGCTCGGGCTGTCCATCGTGCGCACCGGCCTCTCACCGGTGTCCAGCGAATGGTCGACCCACGTGAACTCGTTGAAGACGGCGAAGTCGTACGGGTCCGGTGTGAAGATCCTCGCCTCACCGTGGACGGCGCCGGCGGCGTGGAAGACCAACAACAGCCGAACCAACGGCGGCAAGTTGAAGACCGACTACTACGACGACTACGCGAACCATCTGAACAGCTATGTCCAGTACATGCGCGGCCAGGGCGTGACCATCGACGTCACGTCGGTGCAGAACGAGCCGGACTGGCACCCGGACTACGACTCGATGGACTGGAGCGGCACCGAGCTGCGCAACTTCGTCCGTGATCAGGGCACCAAGGTGCAGAACAGCAAGCTGATGGTCGCCGAGGCGGTCAACATGAACTACGGCTACACCGATCCGACCCTGAACGACGCGACCGCCCGGAACAACATCGGCTACATCGGCGGCCACCTGTACGGCACCGAGGCCGCGGGTCGGCTGGCGCCGTACTCCCTGGCCGCCCAGTACAACAAGCCGGTCTGGATGACCGAGTGGAACTACCACGAGGCGGACGGCGGCGGTTCCAACATCTGGGGTAACCCCGCCAACCTGGCGGTCTGGAACGAGACGCTCGACGACATCATGCGCACGGTGCACAAGTCGATGGAGTCGAACTGGAGCGCCTACATCTGGTGGTACGGCAAGCGTTACTACTCCTTCATCGGCGACGGCGAGGCGGCCTACGGCACCACCGCGGGCGCTCCGCTCAAGCGCGGGTACGCGTTCTCCCAGTACGCGAAGTACGTCCGGCCGGGCTATCAACGGGTGGCCCTGACCAAGAGCTCCAAGGCCTCGCCGCTGGAGGTGACCGCCTACCAGGGCGACGGCAAGATCACGCTGGTGATCCTCAACCGGTCGAACAGCGCGGTCAACAACGCCGTGATCCAGGCGCCGCAGAACGTCAGCAGGGCCGAGTACTACCTCACCTCGCAGAACGCCAACGCGGCCAGCCAGCCGACCAGCGTGAACGGAGGACAGGCCACCATCAACGTCGGCGCACGCAGCATCTCGACCCTCGTGTTCACTCTCTGACCGCCCCCGGGGGTCGGTCGCGCGGCGACCGGGCGTGGGGGTGTGAGCGACCGCGCGCTCCCCCACGCCCCACCGCGCCAGCGTGCCGGCGTCGCAGGGCCAGGTCCACGGCTGCATCGGGCCACCACGGATGATCGAACGTGAAGCCCGCGGCGGAGAGCCGGCCCGGGGCGACGCGCCGGCTCTTCAACAGCAGTTCGGTGTCCGACCGGAGCACGAACGCGCCGACCTCCGCCATCAACCTGGTGGCCGGCAGGCCGACCGGCATCCGCCAGGCCGACCGCAGCGCCCGCATGAATTCCCGCTGTGGCACCGCGCCGGGCGCGGCCAGGTTCACGGGCCCGGCGAGGTCGTCGCGGTCGATCAGAAAGCACACCGCGCGGACGAAATCCTGGTCGTGGATCCACGAGACGTACTGCCCACCGCCCGCGACCGAGCCGCCGAGCCCGAGCCGCGCGAGCCAGCTCAGCACATCGAACACGCCACCGCGGTCGGGGCTCATCACCAGGGCCGAGCGCAGCGCAACCTTGCGCGTGTGGGGAGTCGCCGCCCGCTCCTGCGCGGCCTCCCAGTTCTGGGCGATAGCGACGCTGTACGACCAGTACCCGGGCACACCGTGCTCGCCGCCGCCGAGCACGCCGTCGCGCTCGTCGTTGGCGGCGTCGAAGCGGTGCGCGTAGATGGTCGCGGTGCTCATCTGCATCCACACCCTGGGCGGCCGGTCGGCCGCGGCGATGGCCTCGCCGACGACCCGCGCCGACTCCACCCGTGAGCGCATCATGGCGTCGAGGTTCTCCGGGGTGTACCGACAGCTCACGCTGCGCCCGGCCAGATTGATGACCACATCGCTGCCGTTGATCTGCCGGGCCCAGTCGCCGAGCGTGGCGCCGTCCCAGCGAACCTGACGCGCACCCCTGGGCGAGCGGGTCAACAGCACCACGTCGTGACCCTGCGCGGTCAACGCCCGGTCCAGGATCGCGCCTAGCTGGCCGGTGCCGCCCGGAATGACGATCTTCACGGTCGATTCTCGGTCGGCACCAGTTTTTGAACATGTTCAACCATGCTCCGAGCGTACGGGGGAACGGCCGCAGGATCAAGATCGATCACCGCGGCTCCCTCCCTGCGGGGAGCGCCTTCCCCGACAGGAGGGGACCGCTCCGGTCGGGGCCCCGCGAGGATCGGACGCATGACGACACCGACAGCGATCGCGCGCAGGAGCGGCAACGGCCTGACGTACGCCGTACTCGCCTGGGCCGTGGCCTATGGCGGCGTACGTCTGGCGTGGACGGTCGGAGAGGCGCCGGAGTTCGGCCCGTTCGGATCCGACCTGCTCGGCTTCACCGGCTGGCGGTCGGTGGCGTTGTGCCTGGCCGCAGGCGCGACGGCGGTGGCGCTGGACCGGGCGACGACCTGGCGGCCGATGCTCGCGGGATTCGCCTGGGCCCTCGGCGGGGCGCTGGTCGCGGCCGCCGCGATACTGCTGCCGGAGCTGGTGAGCCTCCTGCTGTTCGCCGCCGGCCCGTCCTTCGATCCGGTGGCGTTCGCGAGCCGGCTCGGGTGCGTCACCGGAGCGGCCCTGCTCGGCCTGGCCACCGCCCGCTACCAGCGGCGCACCCGGGGCGACTGCCCGGACTGCTGCCGGACCGTCCGACCCGGCCAGCGGCGCGCGGCACCCGCGCCGTGGGCACGCTGGGCCGCGTACGTGGCGGTGGCCGGCCTCGTGACCCGGTTCGCGGCCCAGGCGGTGGTGGGCTTCGACGGTCTCACGCAGGACGCCTCGGTGATCGGGTTGGAGATCGGTCTGGTGCTGGCCGGGGTGCTGCTGCCGCTGGCACTGGTGCGGCACTGGGGTGAGGTCTGGCCGGGATGGGTGCCGCTGCTCGCCGGCCGCACGATCCCCCGACGGCTGTTGCTGGTGCCCGGCTTCGGGCTCGGGGCGGGCGTCGTGGCCTACTTCGGAATGGGGCTGACGCAGGTGGCATCGGGATCGGCCGGCGAGTTCTCCGACCTGTTCCTCTGGGTGGCCATGTCGGCGTACTGCCTCCTGGGGCTGGGCCTTCTCGCCGCGTCCAGCGATTACCACCTGCGCACCCGCAGCGCGTGCCGGTCCTGCGGTCGCTGACCGACTCCACTCCGGCGGACGCCCGACACCCGCCGGTCCCGGTCAGCCGGTGTCGCGGTCGTGGGCCTCCCGCCGGTGGGGTGCGGGAGTCCGGCCGAGGGAGTCCTCCCGGGCCGGGACCGTCCGCGGGCCGCGCGCGGCCGAGCGTGGCGCGGGCGAGACCGGCAGCCGTGGCGCCTCGCCGTTCTCCGCGAGCAGGTGCTCGGTCTCCTGCACCAGGTAGTGGGGTCGGCGCTTGGTCTCGTAGTAGATCCGGCCGATGTACTCCCCGATCACGCCCAGGATCGTCATCTGGATGCCGCCGAGCCCGATCACGCTGACGATGATGGTGGTGTAGCCGGGAACGTCGATGCCCTTCTCGACGGCGTCCGCGACCACCCAGGCCATGTAGACCAGCGCGATGAGGGTGAGGAACAGGCCGCCGTAGATCGCCAGGCGCAGTGGCCGGTTGTTGAACGACAGCAGGCCGTCGAACGCGTAGTTGAAGAGCTTGCCGAACGTCCACCGGCTCCGCCCCGACTGCCGGGTCTCGTTGGCGTGGGCCACCACCGCCGTCCGGAAGCCGATCCAGGAGAACAGTCCCTTGGAGAAGCGGTTGTATTCCGGCATCGCCAGGATCGCGTCCACCGCCAGTCGGGACAGCAGACGGAAGTCACCCGCCCCGTCCTGCAGGCGCACGTCGATCCACCAGTTGATCAGGCGGTAGAAGGACCGCGAGGCGACCATCCGCACGAACCGGTCGCCACGCCGGTCCCGACGGGCGATCACCTGGTCGAAGCCCTGCTGATACAGCATCACCATCTCGGGCAGCAACCGCGGCGGATGCTGCAGGTCGGCGTCCATGATGACGACCGCGTCGCCGGTGGCCCGCTGCAACCCGGCGAGCATCGCCGCCTCCTTGCCGAAGTTGCGGCTCAGCGACGTGTAGCAGACAGCGGGGTCCGCGGCGGCGAGCCGGCGCAGCGCCGCGAGGGTGCCGTCCTCGCTGCCGTCGTCGACGTACACCACCTCGACGTCCACGTCGGGCAGCTCGGCGAGGGCGGCGCACACGGTCTCGTGCAACCGCTCCACCGACGCTTCCTCGTTGAAGCAGGGCACCACGACTGACAATCGCACTGTCGTCACCCCGCCCCGCCCGTACCCGGGCATCCGCCGTCGGCCGGTCCGTCGCCCGCGCGGTCAGAGGTGGTAGACCAGCGTGCCATCAAGATCCTCCCGGGTGATACCCAGCCCGTCGACGGGCCGGGCCGCGATGCCCTCCCACGGCGTCCCCACGGCGCGGCTCGGCACGAACACCACCGACCGCACGCCTATCCCCCGCAGGTACGCCACGCTGCCCGCATCGGGGAACGACGCCACCGCGGTCCGGGTCTGTGCCTGGCTGACCGGCTCGAAGCCGGCCAGACCGTTGGTCACCCGGGGGAACCCGTCGGTCGTCCACAACATGTACGTCAGATCGCCCACGCTGCCGGCCGGCAGCACCAGGATCGGGTCCTGCACCGTCCGCATCGCGGCCGGTGGCTGTGGCACGGTCGGGTGGGGTGTCCGGTTCACGCCCTCCAGGGTGACCATGGTCAACGGCACCAGCAGGACCAGCGGCGTGAGGATCCGCGTCCACTGGCGGGGCGAGGACTCGCGCAGCGATTCGGCCAGCGCCGTCACCGCGCCGGCGGCCAGCACCGCCAGCAGCAGGCTCGTCCAGTGCATCATCCGCCCGGGGGTGCGCAACGCGTCCCAGCCCGGCAGGAGCGTGGACAGTGTCAGGTAGCCCGGGTCGCCGTCACCGCCGAGGGTGGCGCCCAGGCCCAGCAGCACCGTGCCGAGCACGCCGAGCCCCAGCACGACCCGGTGGCGCAGCGGATACACCGAGAGGAACAGCCCCGCCGCGGCCAGCCCGATCAGCATCATCCCCGGCAGCAGCGCCATCTCCGGCGGCCAGGACAACTGTTCGCGTGCGGCGGCGTGCCGCTCGCCCCACAACCACGAGTCCGCCGGCGCGGTGACGAACCCGATCAGCGGAGGCGAGAACATCTTCGTCCAGTCCAGCGTCCGCTCGGCCTGCGGGTTGAGATCGACGACGCGCAGGTAGACCATGCCCAGCAGCAGCGTCACCGCGCCGAACGCACCCCCACCGAGCAGATCCGCGAGCAGCAGCCGCCGGCCGAACGGCGGGCGCTCCCGCCGCCGCCACCAGGACCAGCCGTAGCAACCCGCCGCCACCAGCACCGCGGCCAGCAGGAAGTACACCAGCGGCAGACCGATGCCGAAGCCGAGGCTGATCTGCCAGGCGGCGACCAGCCACCCGGCCAACGCCCAGCCCGGCCGGCGGAGCTCCGGCCGGTACCCGTGGCGCAGCGACCAGCCGTGACCACGGGCCAGCATGGCCAGCGACAGCGCGATTCCCGCGCTGGACAGGATGTTCAGGTGCCCGGAGTGCGCCAACCGCCAGGGCGCGTACGCCCACGCGATCGCGGCGACGGCCCCGCCCCACCGGTTCGCGCCGAGCTGCCGCGCCAGGGCGTACGCCCCGAGGGACGCCAAGGCGTGCAGCAGCACGTACAGCACGTTGTACCGGACCACGGCGGCCTCGAAGCCGGACCCGAGCATCCCGATCGGCGCGTAGCCGAGCAGGGTGTCGCTGTAGGCGTACGTGTACTTCTCGGGGTAGAACGTGTTGGAGTGCCAGAGGTCGGCCGGGTTGCTGAGCAGAGCGTGCCCCGACCAGGCGACCTGCCAGGCCTGCAACAGCGGGTCGCCCAGGTCGCCGGGGATCGTGCTCGCCGGATGCCGCAGCGTCGGCCAGGTCAGCACCGCCGCCAGCAGCAGGCTCGCCAGTACCGCCACGGTCCATTCGGAACGGGCCCAGCGCCATCGACCCCAATCGGCCGGTGGCCGGTCGTCCGAGGTCGGCTCGGGCGTCGCGTTCTCCGTGGTCGGTGGCGGGGTGGCGGACCGGATAATCATGAAATAGATGCTCTCCAATAGTCCTGGGCTTGTCCATCCGCTGTCCGAAGCGTGGATGTGCAGGCACCGGGTTCAACGGTCGCGTACCGCTGGGCGTCGCGGTCAGCGGCGACGGTGGCGCGGACGAGGTGTGTCCGCGCCACCGCGCTGCCGGTTCAGCGGGTCAGGTGGCTACCCGACACGGACCAGTTGCCACTGCTGGTTGTTGCCGCCCCAGTCGGCATACTGCACGATGTTCCCGCCGTCGGCGGTCGACGCGCCCTGCACCTCGACGGCCTTGCCGCTGTTGCGGTTGATCAGGCGCAGGTAGCCGCCGGAGGACTCGGCCAGCCGGAACTGCTGGTTCGTGCCGTTGCCGTCGCTCCACTGCACAATCGCCGCGGAGTCAGCGGTGGAGAAGTTGTAGACGTCCAGCACCTTGCCGGAGTTGCGGGACTTCAGTCGGTAGTAGCCGCCACCGGAGTCCACGAACTGCCACTGCTGCCACGCGCCGTCGTTGCGGGCCCACTGGTCGATCCGCGCGCCGTCGGTGGTCGCCCGTCCGTACACGTCGAGCGCCTTACCGCTGTTGCGGTTGACCAGCACGTACCAGGCGGTGGTGTCCACCCCGGTGCTCGGCGGGGGCGTGGTGGGTGAGGTGCTGCCCCCGTTGAGGGCGTTGAGGACTGAGGTGTACGCCGGCTTCTTGTTGCCCGATCCATCGAACAGCAGCGCGTTGTCGGACCCGCGCCAGGAGTCGCTGTCCCGGACGCCCCAGGTCGTGATGCCGGCGCAGCGGGCGACGGCCAGGCAGGCGCGGGTCACCGAGGCGTAGATGTTGGCCTGGTTGGAGCCGGTCATCACGTCGAGCTCGGTGATCTGCACGTCGACGCCGAGGTCGGCGAAGCGCTGCAGGTTGGCCTGGTAGTCACTGGCCAACGTGGTGCCGAGGTGGGACTGGAAGCCGACGCAGTCGATCGGCACGCCGCGGGACTTGAAGTCGCGCACCATGTTGTAGATCCCTGTGGACTTCGCGTTGATGCCGTCGGTGTTGTAGTCGTTGTAGCAGAGCTTGGCGCCGGGGTCGGCGGCGCGGGCGGCGCGGAACGCCGCCTCGATCCAGTCGTTGCCGGTGCGCTGAAGGTTCGAGTCCCGTCGGCCGCCGCTGCCACCGTCGGCGAACGCCTCGTTCACCACGTCCCAGGCGTAGATCTTGCCCCGGAAGTGGGTGGCGACCTGGGTGACGTGGTTGATGGCGGCGTTGCGCAGCGCGGTGCCGGACATGCCCTGCGCCCAACCCGGCTGCTGGGCGTGCCACAACAGCGCGTGCCCCCGCACGCTCATGCCGTTGGCCTGCGCGTGGCTGACGAGACGATCACCACCGGTGTAGCTGAACTGGCCCTGGGACGGCTCGGTGGCGTCCCACTTCATCTCGTTCTCGGGGGTGACGCTGTTGAACTCGCTGTTGAGGATGCCGACGTACTGGCTGTTGGAGAGCTTGCCCGTCGCGACGGCGGCGCCGAAGTAGCGGCCCTTCTCGGCCGCCGACGCCCGCAACGTCGTTCCGGCGCTGGCCATGGGCGCCAGCGCCACCGTCATACCCGCGGTCAGTGCGACCGCGAGGGTCGCCGTCGCCAGCAGAGCTTTCTTGGGTCTCATGTCGTTCCTTCTCAGTGGTTGCATCGGTGGTGGTGATGTGCCACTTCACTCAGGACGGACTGATCCCGGTGGCGGACGCCGGCGTGAGCCGAGGAATCCGCAACGGTCATCCTGGGCACTGCGCACCGGCGCACGCAGCCTGGCCGGCGCTCGCCGGCAACCACGCGAGTCCTGAGACGACGTCCGCTGCCCGGGGACGCCGTGCTTCGAGGCGCGACCGCGGGACTCGCCCGGTGAGCCACCGACGCCGCCGACCTCTGCATCGAGAGTGAGCGATAACATGCTGTTCGTCAAGACGTAACGAGCCGGCCACATAGCCGCCCGGCCGAATCGGTTCGCGGAGCGTGCATCATTGCCACCTGTCGACGTCCGTACGGGAACGGGTCGACGATCCATGCGGCCTCGACGCTGTGGGCGCACCGGGCAATGGCCTTGTTATCGCTCACAGTCCAGGTCACCTGCCGCGCGTACCGCAGGGGCGCCGGGCGGGAATCCGCGCGCCGCTCGCGCCCGGCGAAGCCGGACCGGCGCGGTGGCCGCGGATCGGCCCGCGACAGGTGTAGCCCGAGTTGCCCGGGGGCAAAAGTCCGCGCATGGATGGGACGGCGTGAGGCGGCCGACGCGGTGTTCGCCGCCGGCGGCGTTCGGCGCGGCGGCGTTCGGCGCGGCAGCGCTGGGGGCGGCAGCCCTCGGCGCTGCCCTGGGCGCCGAGCCCGCACACGCCGCCCCGTTGCCGTCACCGTCGCCGACCACCCGTGCACCGGCGGAAGACGCCACCGCACCGGGGATCGTCGGGGCGCTGCTACACGACGTGGACGAGACGCCGCTGGACGTCGGCCTGCCCCTGCCGACAGCCCTCCCCCGACCCGTGCCCACGGCCCTCCCACGGCCCGTGCCGACAGCCGTCCCCCGGCCCGTGCCGACGGCCGTCCCCCTGCCCCTGCCGACCGTCACCGCTGCGCTGTCGGTCGTACCGTCGACCGCCGCGGCAACCCGACCACCTCGTGCGCGACAGTCGTCCCCGCCGCCGGCCGCGCGCGTTCCGTCGGCGTCGGCCGCGCCGGCCGCACGCACCACCGCGCCACCGTCGCCACCGCCGCCGACCCACGTGACAGCGATGGCGTACCGGGCCAGCCTCCCCCGCATCGTCAACGGCGGCGCGCCGGCTCGAACGCTGGCGACGAGGACCGCGCAACCGCTATCGGCACCGCCCCCTCCCGTCGGGCCCCTCCCGGGGCAACCGGCGCTGGTGCCGGCATTCGTGTCCGCACCCGCCGGCGCCGGCGCCAGTGGGCTCGACCAGAAGGCGTCGGCGACCGGCGGGCCGCCGTCCATCGCACCGCTGCACCGGGGGCGTGCCGTCCTCCCCTTCGACAGCCACGCGGCCGGTCGGCCCGTGGAGCGGGGTCCCCCACCGCCACGGCAGCTCCTGATCTTCCACCCGCGTCCACGACGTTGATCAGGAGAGATCATGGAACTAGCCGTTATCTGGGTACCCGCCGACATCGAGCCGTCGGAGCACGCCATCGCGACGTGTCTGACCCACCTCCGCCAGCATGACTACCGACTGAACGGGATCATGCGGGCCCCGTGGGAGGCCGTCGAACAGAAGATGATCGACGGGGAGGTGGACGTGGTCGTGATCGCCGACCGCGCTCATCTTCCGCCGGACCGGTCGCCCCGGATCGAGGTGGCCGCCCCGGCGTCGAACGCGGACGAGGCCCGACCGGTGCCCGGCACCGACGTCGGCTGAACCGACGAAGCACCCCGTCCATGCCGGACGGGGTGCTTCGTCGAGCCCTCTTTCGAAGCCGACGAGCCGTCGGGTCCATTCAGCCGGGGTCCGCGGCCGGTTCGGAGACGTGGGCGGTGACGATCCGCCAGCCGACGGGCAGGCGTACCCAGGTCTGGGTCTGCCGCCCGGTGGCGGCGGCGCCGGCGTACCCGAAGCGGGTCGTCACGACCGCGAGGTCCGCGCCGAACGTGCTGATCATCGGGTCGACCAGCCGGCGGCCGGCCGGCAGCGGTGGCTGCGCGGCCCGCCACTTGCGCTGCTCGTCCAACCCGTACTGGTGGTCGGCGAGGCCGAACCGCACGGTCCGGTCGGAGTCCCAGAAGTACCCGCAGATCCCCTCGGCGTCGCCGTCGACCAGCGCCCGCTCGTAGCCGGCGAAGGCCGCCGCCACCTCGGCGACCACGTCCGTCCGATCGATCTCCACGCGGTACGTCCTCTCGATCCGTCGGGTCGGCACCTGGCCGGCCCGGTGGGAAAGCGTCGGCATCTCCTCCGGGACCGCCGGCTCAGCCGCTCAGGGCCGACGTCTTCTGCTCGTCTTCAGCTCGATCGGTGGCGGGGCTGGTGGACGCGGCCGGATTGGGCGGCCGGTCCAGCTCGGCCTCCTCCGGGTCGGGATCGCGCGGTGTGGGCCGACCGAGCGCGACGATCACGCAGATCGCCGCGACGAAGAGGTAGCCGAGCGCCACCTGTCCGTTGGCGTTCCACTCGATCCGTTCGCCGTGGATCAGCCCGATGAACGAGAGCACCGCGCCGGTGCCGGCGAAGATCGCCGCCCGGACGAACCGCTTGTCGATGATGAAGACCACCACCGCGCCGAGCACCAGGCCGGCGAGGATGGCTCCCCGGCCGAGCACCAGCAGCCCGTCGTACACCACGCCGGCGCCGTTGAGCGCGTCGTCGCCGACCGCGGCGGCGCTGGTGCCGGCCGCCGCCAACGCGTTGTCGATCTGCCCGGTCGCCCAGGCCGCGATGTTGGGGATCAGCGCGGCGACCACGGCTGCGGCGTGCGCCCGTGGGGTCGCCTGGAACGCCTGCGCCCCGATCAGCAGACCGATGTAGAGCAGGATCGGCACGATGGCCGCCGTCGGGAAGATCGCCGCGAGCAGCCCGAACATGCCGAGGAAGCAGAGCACCGCGATCACCACGCCGGTCGCCATCGAGTAGCCGCTGCGTCCACCCGCCGCCTTCCAGCCCGGGTGGCCGACGTAGACGGCGGGCGGGAACGGCGACCCGAGCGCCGCACCGATCACCGCGCCCGCGCCGTCGGCCAGCAGCACACTGCGCAGGTTGTAGTTGTCCCCGGCGGTCGCCGCGCTCTCCACGTTGGTCATGCCCTCGGTGAAGTTGTAGACGCCGAGCGGAATCGCCGTCGCCAGCAACGGCGCCATGTCGGCCAGCCCGGTGACCAGCAGGTCCAGCTTGAGCGAGGGTACGGCGACCGCGATGTCCCGCGCGGCCGCCGTGACGTCGGGCACCGACATCGCCCCGCCGGCCCAGCCGATCGCGGTGCCCACGAGCAGCGCCGCGAGCCCGATCGGGAAGTTGAACGGCAGCTTCACGTCGGTGAGCAGACCGATCAGCAGCAACGCGAAGACCGGCAGGGCGACCCAGGCCATGCGCCACATCTGCCCAGCCGGGTTCATCGAGATGAAGGTGATCGAGATCCCCGCGAGGGTGCCGAGCAGCGCGGCCCGGGGCGCGTACCGGCGGATGTAGGGCCCGACGAACGCGCCGATCAGCACGATCACGCCGATGATGAAGGCCCACGCCAGCCCGGCCTCCCAGGCCCGCACCGGATCCTGGGTGCGCAGGTAGATCGGGAGCATGATGACGAAGATGACGATGAACATGTGCGGCACGCTCGGCCCGTACGGCAGAGCCGTCACGTCGCTGCGGTTCTCCCGCCGGGCCAGCCGGCGGGCCAGGTAGGTGTAGTAGACGTTGCCCGCGACCAGGGCGATGCCGAGCGCCGGCAGGATGGTGCCGAACACCTCCCCCTCGGGAAGGTTCACCACGGCGATGCAGAGCCCGGTCAGAGTGAGCACGTTGACCAGGACGTTGACGCCGAAACCGAAGAACGCGTTGGTGTCGCCGCGCACCCAGTACGGGAGCGGGACGACTGTGGGCTTCGTGGGGACCATGGCTGCTCCCGGTCAGGAAGAGGGCTGCAACGCGGACGTGGTGGGCAGCGCGGCGCGTACCTGCGCCGAGTCGGCGACCCACCCGAAGATCCCGCCCTGGGCGGCGATCATGTCGAGCCCGACCCGCTGGAACTCGGGGAAGTAGGACCCGACACAGTCGGCGAGCACGAGGCACTCGTACCCGCGGTCGTTGGCCTCCCGGACGCTGGTGTGCACGCACACCTCGGTGGTGACCCCGGTGACCAGGAGGCTGCGGATGCCCCGCTCGGCGAGCAGGGCGTCCAGATCGGTGGCGTGGAAGGCGCCCTTGCCGGGCTTGTCGATGACCGGCTCGCCGGGCAGCGGCGCCACCTCGTCGATGATGTCGTGGCCGTACTCGCCGCGGATCAGGATCCGGCCCTTGGGGCCGGGGTCACCGATCCGCTTGCTCGGCGCGCCCCGGTGGAGCTTGGCGGGCGGGCAGTCGGACAGGTCGGGCAGGTGCCCCTCGCGGGTGTGCACGACGGTCAGGCCGACGGCGCGGGCGTCGGCCAGCAGCGCCGCGAGCGGCGCGATCGTCGTGCGTAACTGGCTGACGTCGTTGCCCAGGCTCGCACCGAAGCCGCCGGGCTCCAGGAAGTCGCGCTGCATGTCGATGACGAGCAGCGCGGTGCTCGGGAGGTCGAAGGAGTACGGGCCGGGTCGTGCGGCGATGGTCAACATGGGCGCACCTCACTTCGCCGTGGCGGCGATGACGTCCTCGGATGTGGTGACGCAGCCGAAGACGCCGCCCTGCATGGTCACCATGTGCAGCGCGGCGTCGTGGTTGGCCTTGTCGGTGGCGCCGGTGCAGTCGGAGAGGATCAGGCACTCGTAACCCCGGTCGTTCGCCTCGCGCATGGTGGTGTGCACGCAGACGTCGGTGGTGATGCCGGTGAGGATCAGGTGGGTGATGCCCCGGGTGCGGAGCACCAGGTCGAGGTTGGTGGCGTAGAAGGCGCCCTTGCCCGGCTTGTCGATGATCACCTCGCCGGCCACCGGGGCGACCTCGGGCACGATCTCCCAGCCGGGCTCGCCCCGGACCAGGATCCGGCCGGCCGGGCCGGCCGCCCCGATCTCGGCGCCGATGCGCGCCGAGCGCCACCGCTTGTTCGCCGGCAGGTCGGACAGTTGCGGGTCGTGCCCCTCCCGGGTGTGCACGACGAGCATCCCGAGCGATCGGGCGTGCTCCAGCAGCCGGGCGGTGGCCGGCAGGCCGGCCCGGGTGAGGCCGATGTCGTAACCCATCGCGTCGACGTAGCCGCCCGGCCCGCAGAAGTCGGTCTGCCAGTCGATGCAGAGCAGTGCGGTACGCGCGGTGTCGGCCGCGCCGTCGTACGGCCACGGGTAGGGGTTGGCCGGTACCGGCCCGATGCTGCCCATCCTCTCGCCTCCTGTCGTGATCGCTGGTGCCGCCCGCGTCAGCGCCGGACGGCGGAACGGCGGTAGGCCCGCCACCCACCGCTGGCGCTGATGTCCTCGGCCGGCGGGCCCGCGGCATACGCTTCGCAGAGGAAACCGAGCACGTCCCGCCCGTCGTGCAGGCGGACCCACCCGAGCGAGAGGGGTGCGGGCACGCCGGTCAGCAGCCCACCGACCGCGGCGCTGGGCAACCGCCACAGCTCGACCTCGATGGGATGGCCCGACGGCCCGTCCGGGGCGATCCGGACCAGACCGGGCAGTCCCTCGCCGTCGGGCGTGTCCATGCGGTAGAGCCGGTAGAGCGGCGCGGTGCGGGCGGTGCCGGCGAGGACCGCGCCGTGCCCGAGCAGCTCGCCGTTGCGGGACTCGCCGGCCAGGTGCCGGCCGACCACGGCGATCAGCACGTCCGCCGGGCGCTGCGCCGGCGGTGAGCTGGCCTCGACCGCCCCGGTCGGTGGACCGCCCTCGGTGAGGGTGGCGGCCAGCCGGGCCAGTGTGGTGTCGCTGAACGCCGGGCCGAGCAGGGTCAGGCTCGCCGGCCGGCCGACGGCGGTGAACCCGTTGGGTACGGTCACGGCGGCCAGGTCGAGCAGGTTGGCGAACTGGGTGTAGCGGCCGAGCATGGCGTTGCGCCCGATCGGGTCCTCGGCGATCTCGTCGAGCGTGAACGTGGTGCCGACGGTGGGCACGACCAGCACGTCGACGTCCTGCCAGAGCTGGTCGACCTGCGCGCGCAGCTCGCGCAGCCGGTGCTGGCCCCGGAAGGCGTCGATCGCGTCGTAGCGCCACCCGGTCTCCAGCACGGCCCGGGTGACCGCGAGGACCGACTCCGGGTGCGACCGCAGGAAACCGCCCAGCGCGACGAGCCGCTCGGCCACCCAGGGCCCCTGGTAGAGCAGGTCCCCCGCCGCGAAGAAGGGGCCGAGCGGCACCGACCGCGGGGACCCGACGAGGGTACGCAGCAGTTGCACGCCGGCGGCGAACCGGGCCTCCTGCCCGGTGTCGCCGAAGAATTCGAGGTCTTCTGCCCGCGGCACCCCGAGGCGTAGGGTCCCCGGCATGCGGGGAACCACCCGCTCGGCCGGCAACGGACGTCCCCACGGGTCGGCCGAGGTGACGGCACGGGCCGCGTGCAGCACGTCGAGGGCGCCGGCCACGTCAGGGGCGAAGACCGACACGCAGTCCAGCGAACGGCAGGCCGGCACCACGCCGGCCGTGCTGAGCAGACCCCGGGTGGGCTTGAGGCCGACGATCCCGTTGAGCGCCGCGGGCACCCGGCCGGAGCCGGCGGTGTCCGTACCCAGGGCGAAGCTGACCTGGCCCGCGGCGACCGCGACCGCGGAGCCGGAGCTGGAGCCGCCGGAGATGAGGCCGCCGCCGAAGACGCTCTGGCAACTGCCGTACGGCGAGCGGGCCCCCGTGAGGCCGGTGGCGAACTGGTCCAGGTTGGTCTTGCCGACGAGCAGCGCGCCGCCGTCGAGCAGTCGGCGCACCACCGGAGCGTCCTCGGCGGCCAGGTATCCGAAGTCGGGGCAGCCGGCCGTGGTGACCATGCCGGCGACGTCGATGTTGTCCTTGACCGCGAACGGGATCCCGTACAGCGGCAGTGCCGGATCACCGTGGCGGGTCAGCGACTCGGCCCGTTCGCGCAGGCGGTCGGCCGGGACGGTGCTGATCCAGACCGGCTCGCCGTCGCGCCCGGCCAGGCCGTCCAGGATGCGCTCGGCCTGGTCGACGGGGGTCCGGCCACCCTCGCGGTACGCCGTCCGAAGCTCCGAGATGGACTCCACTCGTTCTGGCATACTGTCGATTGTCGACCGTTCTGTTACAGCGAATCACGCGCTCTGTAACGAGGACATGACGGCACGCGTACCCCGGCCGGGGGGCCTAGTCGAGGTACGAACGCGCCCCGTGCGCGGACAGCACGGCGAGAACCTCCTCGGGGTCTCCCCCGACGACCGCCTCGAACAGCCGCTCGTGCCGGTGGACCCCGTCCAGCGGCTGCGCCACCTCCGCCTCGCGGCGCAGGTTGATCGCCATGTAGAGCTGCAACTTCACCAGGATCGAGCCGTACACGGCGGAGAGTTGACGGTTGCCGGCGAGCGCCACCAGCGCGACGTGGAACGCCCGGTGCGACTCCGCGACCGTCATCCGGTCGCCGGCCCCGGTCGCCTCCCGCATCTGGTCCAGCGTCGCCCGCAACCCCGCCAGGTCGCTCTCCCGGCCGACCGGGATCCCCGCTCGCACCGAGAATCGTTCCAGCACGTCCCGCAGCTCGTACAGCTCCCGCACGTCGCGGTCGGACAGGGTGGCCACCCGGACTCCGCGCCGGGGCACGTGCTCGACCAGGCCCTGCTGGGCCAGCAACCGCAGCGCCTCCCGCAGCGGAGCCCGGCTGATCCCCAGCCGGCGGGTCAACTGCTCCTCGACGAGGCGTTCACCCGGGTCGCTCTTGCCGCTGAGGATCTCCCGGGTCAGCCGGGAGACGGCGAGGTCCACCAGACTGACGCTCTCCAGCTCGCCGTCCACCGTCGATGCGGCCATGTCGTTCACGCCGACGAGTCTGCCACCCGTCGCCGTACGACCGGCGCGGACGCGTCCTGTCGGCCCGGCGGCCGACCCGGCCGCGCCGGGCTCCCCACGCGCGTGCCGCCCGCCGCGGAGGTGCGGCGGGCGGCACGGTTGACGCGTGACGTCAGGAGATGACCACGTCGCGGTAGTAGTAGCCCAGGATCGCCTGGTAGCTGCTGCCCGAGTTGGCGAGGTCACGCGAGCCGTACTGCGACAGCCAGTCCCCGTCCACCCAGCCACCGCACGCGGTGGTGGTCGCGCAGTAGTGCGCCCGCAGGATGTTGCCGCTCCGGGTCATCCGGGTCGACCAGGTCCGGTCCACCGCCGCCGACGTCGACGTCTGCGCCGACGACGGCCGGTAGACCTGGTCGCCGGTGTCGTCCCGAACGTCGTAGCACTGGCCGCCGGACGTCTTCCGGGTCGAGTGCAGCGCCCAGTACCACCCGTAGCTCTTGACGGCCATCGCACCGGCGTCCAGCGAGGCGGCCGGCCAGCTCGTCACCCACTCGTTCGGGAGGACGTTCTTGACGTACGTCTTGAAGTCGACCCGATCGACTCGTCCGAGACTGACCCGGTAGACGAGGATGGTGCTCGGCAGCTTGCTGTTGGTGCCGTCGGTGCTACAGCCCGTCGGTCCGCTCAACAGCTCGTGCGAGGCGTTGTTGTTCTTCAGCGTGGCGTTGAGGTTGCCCTTCGCCCCGGATGCGAAGTCCTGGGTGGCGCCGGCGAAGTTGCTGTTGAAGTAGACCCGCACGGTCTTGCCGGTCCGGTTCCACACCGACGCCGCGTTGTTCTTCACGCACAGGCCCTTGCCGGAACCCGCGCCCTTGAAGTCGTAGCAGGTCGGCTGGGTCGTGCCGTAGTCGTCCAGCGAGTCGGTGAAGTCGGAGACCGAGCCGGCCTGGTTGCTGTTGTAGTAGTAGCAGAACTCGCCGCTGTCGCAGGTTCCGTCCCGTTCGGCCGCCGCTGCCGGCGAGGCGACACTCAGGATGGAGGTGGACATGGCGAGGACGGCGCCGACGACGGCGAGGCCCTTGCGGATATTCATGGCGTCCTACCTCTCGTTGTAGCCCTGGGAGTTCCAGAACGCGGTCGGGTCGGCGTTGTCCAGGGTGGGGTCGCCGACGCTGACGGCCGCGTGGGTCTGCCGGCCGGCCCGGACCTCGACGTGGGTGTGCGCGCCCGAACTGGAGGACACTCCGTGCCACGACTCATCGGCGATGATCTCGCCCTTGCTGATGGCGTCGCCCACGCTCACCCCGGACCTGGGCGCGGTGTGCAGGTAGATCACCGTCTTGTTGAGCGAGGAGTTGTAGACGGAGATCGTGGACAGGCCGCCGCTGCCGGTGCTGCCCTGCGCGACGTAGATGACCGTTCCGGAGACCAGGGCGCGTACGTCCGAGCCGACGCTGCGGGCGATGTCGATGCCCTCGTGCCGGCCGGGCGTGGTGGTGTAACCGTCGAAGCCGCACGTGACCGTGCCGCCGCTGGCCTGGTACAGGGCGTACGACAGGTTCGTGCGCGTCGACGGCGAGAACTGGTGCGAGGCGTTGTTGTTCTTCAGCGTGGCGTTGAGGTTGCCCTTCGCGCCGGCCGCGAAGTCCTGGTAAGAACCGGCGTAGCCGCTGTTGTAGTAGACGCGGACGGTCTTGGTGCTGCGGTTCCAGACCGAGGCGGCCTCGTTCTTGATGCACAGGCCCTTGCCAGCGCCAGCGCCCTTGAAGTCGTAGCACGAGGGCTGCTCGGTGCCGTAGTCGTCGAGCGAACCGGTGAAGTCCGAGATCGATCCCGCGTTGTCGCTGTTGTAGTAGTAGCAGAACTCGCCGCTGTCGCAGACCCCGTCTCGGGCCGCCGCCGACGCGGGCGATGCGACGCTGAGGATCGAGGTGGTCGCGGCCAGCGCGACGCCGACGGCGGCGAGGCTCTTACGGATGTTCATGGTGTCCTTTCAAAACGGTGAGGGGGTGCGGGTCACTGCCCGCGCTGGTACTGCTCCCAGGTCCTGATCGGGATCTGGGGGCCGTCGTCCGGTCCCTGGTTGGCCAGGCCGTTCATGCCGAGGTAGTAGTCGCCGACCTGGTGCTGCGCCTGACTGGACAGGTCCGTGTCGTTGATCGCCGTGGCGTGGATGTGCCATGGCCAGTCGCCCTGGTTCGGGTTGCGGACCCAGGCGGCGAAGCCGACCTGGCGCAGGGCCCGGGCGACGGCGGTGCGCCGGGCCGCGGTCATGCCGGTGACCGCGATGTCCACCACACCCCCGCCGTCATGCGTACCGGCCGAGGTGGGGTCGCCCCCGGGGTTGTACGAGCCCTGGTCGAGCACCAGGGTGTAACCGAGCAGACGCTGAGCCTCGGCCAGCATCGCCTGGGTACGGGCGTTGACGACGTACCCGTCGCGCGGGACCTTCGCGCCCGGACCGATCGTGTTGCCGACGGTGTAGCGGTTCAGCCCGAGCTTCGTCAGCGACGTCGTGCCGGGCAGCCCGTTCGCGGCCAGCCCGGTGTAGCCGAGTGAGCGTTGGTACGCCGCGTACGCCGAGACGGTCACCGTGCCGAAGTAGCCGTCGACCCACTGCGCGTTCAGCAGGCCCTGCGCCTGCAACGCCTGCTCCACGGCGAGCACGGAGTTCTTCGCACCCGGAGTCAGTGTGTTGTCGGCCCGGCGGGGGTCGATCTGGGCGGCCAGGACGGTGGCCTCCATGTCCACGACCGGCCGCGCGGCCGTGGCGGCGGTCGGCTGCGCTGTGGCGCCGGATGCCGCCGCGTGGGCCGGGACGCCGACGGCCACGCAGAGCGCGGCGAGCCCGACGGTTAACCAGGGACGGCGCAAGATGGGTCCTCCTCGTAGCTGGTGAGTCGTTCTCGGTGCGACATCACCCTGCGAGAAGTGCCCCGCTGTTCGGTACCCCGTTGTCCTGTCAGATCCGTCAGACCGTCACCGACCTCGATGAATGCGGTGTTGTCAGCTTGGGTCGAGCCCGCGCCTGACATCGAGCGTGCGCATCCGGGCGCCGCTCGGGGCGATTCGTCAGGCGGTCACGGTGACCATGAAGTACACCGGCCGCCGGGTGGGGAAGTACTCCCGCCCGGTCTCGTCGACCATCTTCCAACTGACCCAGCACCTGCCGGGGCGGCTCGGCGCGGTGACCCGAACACGGATCATCACCTGCTCGCCGGGCGGCGTGTCACCGATCGGCACCCGATTCGGTGTCTGGCAACCGTCACCGTCGGCGGTGGGCTCCGTACGCGCCAGGTACCGGTGGTGCCAGTCGACCCCTCCCACGTTCGCGAGAGCCCACACCTTGTCGAACTGGGTGTTCACCTTCACCTGGGTGCCGTCGGGGATGGTGACGTCGGCGACGAACCTGCTCGAGTCCCCGGGAATCAGCGAGTCCGAGAACGCCGTCGTGGACGGCGACGCCACCGACGACGGTGACGCGGTCGGGGTGCCGGAGCCGTCGGGGCCCGACCGGCCACGAACGATCAGGCCCAGGACGGCGGCCACCGCCACCACCAGCACCACCGCGGCGGCGTTGAGCCACGGCAGGCGACGCCGCCGCGTACTCGCGACGCCATCCGCGGCCCGCGGATACTCCACGACCTGCAACGCGCCCTGCTCCGTCGGCGCGGACGCGGCGACGACCGGCGCGAGGTCACCGTCCCCGCTGGGCTGGGCCATCCCCGGGCGCTGCGCGTCCTCCCATCGGCGCCGCCACTGGGCCTCGTCCGCCTCGCAGGCTCGGACGAACTCCCGCGTGGTCTCCCACGAGGGAAACCTGGTCCCGGCGGCGGCCTCGTGCAGGGTCGTGTGCGAGATCCGACCCGACCGCCCCGCCATCTTGCGGAACGACGGGTCTCCCGCGGCGCTGCGCAGTGTCCGCAACTGCTCGGCGAACCTCTCGGCGGCCCGTCCGTCCTGACTCGACTCCGCGGCGGCACGCTGGTCCTTCATCAGTCCCCCATGTCAGACGACTCCGTCAGACGTTGTCAAGGCGTGTCAGAGGCTACCGAACGGGCCACGGTGACCATCAATGTGGTGCATCGACGACACGGGGATCGACGGTCCCGGTGCATTGAAGGAGGTCATCGATGAAGAGCCTTTCCCGACGCGGCGTACGCATCCTCGCGGCCGCTGGGCTGGCTGCGCCCGCGACGTTGGCGTTCGCCGGCCCCGCCCACGCCGAGACGAACCCGCGCTGCGCGAGCTCGGTGCAGATCGGCGCGACGGCGTACGTCACCGTCGGCGGGCAGACCGCCGCCTCGGTCAAGCAGTACAAGGGCTGCGGCAAGAACTACGCCTACACGTACGTGTGGCAGCAGTACCGGGCCAGCCACGGCTTCTACCAGGTCTGCACCTCGATCGTCACCGGAAGCACGCTTCGCGACCTGCAGTGCTCGAGCGGCCCGGACGTCTGGTCGCTGGGCGCCAACACGCTGACGGTGTGCACCCGGGCCCTCGGTGGGATCTCCGACGTGGCGCAGAAGGAGACCGAGGTGCGCTGCTGACCGGCACGGGTGGGCGTCCGGTGCCGCCGCCGGGGATCACAAGGCACGGCCGGCGGCACCGCGCCACCGTCGGGTGGCAGGGACGACTCAGCTGTGCAGGGTGGGTCGGTAGATGAGTTCCTGGGAGCGGCAGTCCAGCGTCCGGCTCTCGATCAGCTCCAGGTCGTAGTCGGCCATCCCGTGGAAGATCGGCTCCGTTCCGGTCTGACCGGTGAGCACCGGAAAGAGCGTCACCTGAACGAAGTCGACCAGACCGGCGGCCAGCAGTGCCCGGTTCATCGAGAGGCTGCCGTGTGACCGCAACGGCACCTCGGACTCCTCCTTGAGCCGGGCGACGACGTCGACGGCGTCACCGCGCACGATGGTCCCGTCCGGCCAGTCGAGGGGGCCCTGCACCGTGTTCGACACGATCGTCGCCGGAAGGTTGACCATGCGGGTGACCCACGCGTCCCGGACCTCGGACTCCTCGGTGCTGTCGGCCAGCATTCCCACGAACACCCGGTAGGTGCCGCCGCCGAAGACCATGCGCTGGTCCTCGCCGTACGTGGCGAGTCGGCGCTCCAGCAGCTCCGGGCCCTGCTTACCCCAGTAGCCGCCCCAGTTGCCAGTGCTGGCGCCGAAGCCGTCGAGGCTGGCGAAGACGTCGAAGGTGTAGGTGGCGGTCACGATGGTCTCCTCGGGTGGGTGAGTTCGGTACGACGCGTCCGCAGGAAGGCACGCTCGGTCTCGTTGCTGGTCAGCGCGATGGCCTGGTCGTAGGCGGCGCGGGCCTCGGAGTCGCGTCCGAGCCGGGCCAGCAGCTCGGCCCGGGTGGCGGGCAGCCGGTGGTAGCCCGGGAGGTCGACGTCCGCCAACGCGGCGAGGGCCGCCGCCGGCCCGTGCACCTCGGCGACCGCGACGGCACGGTTGAGCGCGACGACGGGAGTCGGCGCGAGCGAGAAGAGCTGGTCGTACAGCGCCAGAACCTGCGGCCAGTCGGTGGCCGCGCCATCGGTGTGCACCGCGCCGATCGCGGCCTGGATCTGGTACGGGCCGGGCCGGTTACGCCGCAGGCAGCGCCGGACCAGATCGTGGCCCTCGGCGATGAGTGCCCGGCTCCACAGTGACCGGTCCTGGTCGGCGAGGAGCACCAATTCGCCGGTCGGGCCGAGCCGGGCCGGCCGGCGCGCCTCGGTCAGCAGCAGCAGAGCGAGCAGGCCCAGGACCTCGGGTTCGTCGGGCATCAACGCGGCCAGCTCGCGGGCGAGCCGGATCGCCTCGGCGCACAGGTCCGTTCTGATCAGTGGCCCGGCGGTGGAGGCGTAGCCCTCGTTGAACATCAGGTAGAGCACGGTGAGCACGGGCGGCAGCCGGTCCGGCAGCTCGTGTTCAGCGGGTACCCGGTACGGGATGCGGGCATCCCGGATCTTCTTCTTCGCGCGCACGATCCGCTGCGCGATTGTCGTTTCCTGAACCAGGTAGGCCCGGGCGATCTCCGGTACCTCGAGACCGCCGAGCAGGCGGAGCGTGAGGGCCGTCCGCGCGTCCGGGGCGAGCGCCGGGTGACAGCAGATGAAGATGAGTCGTAGCTGGTCGTCCTTCACCGGTCCCACCTCCTGGGGCTCGTCCTGTTGGTGCAGCAGCAGGGCCTGGGCGTGCCGGGCCTCGCGGGTCGACTCCCGGCGGAGCCGATCGATGGCCCGGTTGCGTGCGGTCGTCACGATCCAGGCGCCGGGGTTGGGTGGCAGGGTCTGCCACTTCTGCAGCGCCGTGGTGAAGGCGTCCTGGACCGCCTCCTCGGCGAGGTTGATGTCACCGAGGAGGCGGGCCAGGGTGGCGACGCAGCGGCCGTACTCCGCGCGGTAGACGCTCGCCAGGTCCATGTCGGGCGACGGCTGCCCGCTCAGGCTTGGGACAGATCGTCGAACGGGCGCACCTCGACCGCGCCGCAGGCCGCCGCGCACCTCTCGGCCCAGGCCAATGCCTGGTCCAGGTCCGCGCACTTGATCACCCAGAATCCGACGATGTGTTCCTTCGTCTCGGCGAACGGCCCGTCGCTCATGGAGGTGGCGCCGTTCTCGACCCGGACGACTGTGGCGCTGTCGGGTGACGTGAGCCCCCCGGCGAAGACCCAGGCGCCCGCGGCCTGCATGTCGTCGTTGATCCGCCCGGTCTCCCGGAACATGATCTCCATCTCCTCGTCCGACGGCGTCGGCGCGCCCTCGACGAAGTGCACGGACAGCAGGTACTGCTTCATGATGATCCTCCGATAGCTCGACGATGGGTGGAACAGGTCAGGCGGCCAGGCGGCGCGCGACGGCCGGGATCACGATCGCGGCCGCGACCAGGTGGGTGAGCATCAGCAGCGCCTTGGTGGCCGTCCCGGCGTCGGCGAGCACGTCCGGCACCAGGGACAGGACCGTCAGCACCACAGTCGTACGGACGAACGCGCGCCGCGGACGCCGCGCGAAGCGGGACAGCAGCACGGCGAGGAGCACGCCGATCGACGAGAAGACGGCGGTCAGCACGCCGAACCCCGTGACCGGAATCGGGGCGCCGCTCATGTCGAGGCTGATTCCGGCCGCGTGGCCGACGGCGGCGACGGCCATGGTGGCGGCGCTCGCGGCGACCGTGGCGATCACGCCGGCCCCGATCAGCGCGCGGAAGGCCGACGTCGTGGTGCGGGTGGTCTGCGCGGTGGTGGTCATCGTGCCCTCCAGCGGGGTGTGGCCCGTCTCGATTCCGGGCTCTCACCATGGCTACGAAGAGAGCCGGTCCCGATCGACAGCCGCACCCACAATATTTCGACGGCCTCGTCGCCGATGTACGCCGAGCCGGTCTCCGGGCCACCCGGTCCGGCTCAGCCCGGACGGTCGGTGGTCTTGTCGTCCTCGCCGTACTCGCCGCGGATGGGCAGGTAGTAGGCGGGCAGGAAGGCCGCGATGATGGCGACGCCCGCGATCGGCACGAACGCGCCGACGAGGATGCCGCCGCCGATCCAGACCAGCGCGAGTGCGAATCGACGGCCGATGGCCCGGACGCCGAAGGGGCCGAGACTGGGGTCCAGGAGTCTCGCCCGGCGAAGATGGACCCAGATGACGTTGAACAGGGCCGCTGCCAACCACAGTGTCGTGCCGTAGACGACGACCGCCGTCCGCAGCCCCTGCTCCGCGCGGAGCGCGGCGGCGAGCAGCGACGTGGAGAACGGCAGGAACGCGATGACCATCAGGAGCAGCGTGTTGAGGAACAGGACCGGACGGTCGACGTGCCGGACCCGGTCGAACATGACGTGATGATTGACCCACACCTGCCCGACGAGCAGGAAGCTCAGCGCGTACCCCAGGTACGACGGCCACAACGCCCCGAGGCCCGGCAGGAGCCGCCCGAAGTCCTTCGGCGGTTGGATCTCCAGCACGAGAAGCGTGACGGCGATGGCGAAGACACCGTCGCTGAAGGCGACCAGCCGCCCCGGCCGGCGCGCGAGCCGAGGAGCGCCAGGGCTGGACGACATGCCCTCCAGTATCCGATCGAAAGACGATTCGTTACCGCGAAATCCGTAATCAGCAGGGCCGGGTCGCCTTCAAGGAGTTAAAACAAAATTAAGGCTGCGTGGGCGAAAAACTGTTATCCGAAGCCGGGACGACGGCTACCAGGAGACCTGCCCGCAGCCCTCCTTAATTCTTTTTCCGCACGTTGATGCAGGCTCTGGACGTGCACATACTTCACCCGACAGGAGCGTTATCGCCGACTCGAAGGAAACCACTGGTAATGCGGACTCCCCCCGCGCATGTCGCACCGCCGGACCGGGCGCGAAAGCGCCGTCGACTCGCCCGCGTCACGCTCGCCTGCGCGGTCGTCACCGCGTTGGGCGGCAGTGGCATCTACCTCGCCGGCGCCCAGGCCGAGGAGGTCGCCGTGCCCGGCCGGGTCCAGGCGGAGGCCTTCGCGGCGCAGTCCGGTGCGCAGACCGAGAGCACCGGCGACGCCGACGGCGGCAGGAACGTCGGCTGGCTCGCCAACGGCGACTGGCTGCGGTACGACGGCGTCTCGATAACCGGCGCGGAGCTGACGGCCCGGGTCGCCGCGCACAACACCGACGGCGGGGCCGTCGAACTGCGCCTCGGCACGCAGACCGGCGCGCTGCTGGCCAGTTTCCCGGTCGCCCACACCGGCGGCTGGCAGAAGTGGACGACCGTCACGGCCAGGGCGTCCGGCGTGCCGACCGGCCCACAGACCGTCTTCGCCGTCATGAAGAGCGCCTCCCGCTCGGACTTCGTGAACCTGAACTGGTTCACGTTCGGCCCCGCGACGGGCACGACGCCGAGCGCGTCCCCCACGCCGAGTTCCGGCCCGGCGACGCCGACGCCGGGGACGCCGACCGCTCCCGGCACGCCGACCACCCCGCCGGCGGCCGGCTGGGTGCCGGTCGACCAGGCCGCGTGGAACCAGGAGTTGGCCGCCTTCACCGCGATCAAGCCGAAGGCGGTGCCGCCGGGCACCACCCGCGTCCCCGAGTTCCACACCGACTGCGAGGTCGCCAACTCCGCCCCGGACGACCCGATCGTCCTGCCCGGCCTGTCGGGCGCCTCGCACCTGCACACCTTCTTCGGCCCGAAGGTCGACGCCTTCACCACGACCGACAAGCTGCTCTCCTCGACGACCACCTGCAACGCCCCTGGTGACCTGAGCGCCTACTGGGTCCCGGAGCTGCGCAAGGACGGCAAGCCCGTGCCGATGAAGAGTTTCCGGGTCTACTACGGCTCGCGGGTCAAGGATCCGTCGACCGTCAAGCCCTTCCCGCCCGGCCTGCGGATGGTCGAGGGCGACGCCAAGAAGCAGGTCGACACCCCGAAGAACGCCGGCAGCAACCAGTTCTGGTGCGCCGGAAGCGCCGAGACCGGCCGCAGCGCGGACGGCAACTGGCCGGTCTGCGCCTCCGGCGGCAACCTCATCTTCCAGCTCGTCTTCAAGGACTGCTGGGACGGCAGGAACATCGACTCACCCGACCACAGGTCGCACATGGGCGACCCGGTCAACGGCGTCTGCACCGGCAAGTACCCGGTGGCGGTGCCGAACCTGTCCTTCATGGTCAACTATCAGTCGCTGGGCGGGAACGGTCTCAGCCTCTCCTCCGGCAAGCCGTCCTCCATGCACGGTGACTTCATGAACGCCTGGGACCCGGTCCGCCTCAGCCCCCTGGTGAAGTCATGCCTGAACCAGAACGCCAAGTGCGGCACCGAGGTGACCTTCGCCGGCGCCTGATCCCCGCCTGCGCACTCCTGGACGGTCCCCTCACCCCGGCGAGGGGGCCGTCCACCGTTCACCGCACCGATCGGCTGGGGCCCGGGTGGCCGACACCCGACACCGGAGCACGCGGTAGCCGACTGTGACCATCGCGTCACGACAAGCACACTCCTCCCCGACATGTTCCCGTCGAATGGAGGAACACATGCGTCTCCGATCGTTCGTCACCGCCGCGCTGGCCGCCGTCCTGGCCGCCGGCGCACTCACGCCGGCGGCACCGGCCGCCGCGGCCACCGCCGACCGCTGGGGGTTCGCGTACGTGCAGGACCCCACGGTGCCGGTCTGGACCGTGCTGGACACCAGCCGGCAGTGGGGTAGCTGGAAGACCGCGTTCCCGGCCGCCTGGGCGGACGGCGTCAAGCTCGCGCCCGGCCGGTTCCAGGTCCGCTTCCCCCAGGTGGGCGCCAGCTCGCGGGGCGTGCCGCACGTGACCCCGGTAAACCGGACCGGGCACTACTGCGAGGTGGTTCGCTGGTTCCAGTCCGGCGCCGACGAGATCGTCGACGTGCAGTGCCACAGGCCCGGCGGCACGCGCGAGGACACCCCGTTCACCGTGCTCTGGACGACCAGTTCGGGCGTACTGCCGGCCGGCACCTCCCACGCGTACGTGCAGTGGGGCGGCGGCGTCGTGGTGCAGTCGTACAACTCGACGGGCGTGGTGAACACGGTCGGGCCACTGGGGGTCGGGCAGTACCTGGTGCGGCTGCCCGGGGTCGGGCTGGCCGGGGTGCTCGCCGGCGACGTGCAGGTCACCGCCGTACAGCCCAACGCCGGCCCCCGCCGGTGCAAGGTCTACTCCTGGGCCGCGGTCGGCAGCGACGTGCAGGTGTACGTCTTCTGCTACGACCAGGCCGGCGCGCTCACCAACACCGACTTCGCCCTGTCGTACCACCGCCGGCGGCCGGTGATCGGCTCCCTCGCGCCGCCGTCGTACTTCGGTTACCTGGGCACCGCCGTCGGTGGGCCGACCAACGACAACTCGGTGCTCGGCGTCGGCGCGAACACGGTGGCGCCGCTGGTGCCGGCCGGCCGCTACCTGGCGACCTTCCCGCAGATCGGGCTCAAGGAGACCCACGTCCAGGTGGTGGCGCAGGGCGCGGGCAGCAACTACTGCCACCTCACCCAACCGTGGACGTACACCACCAACGCCGACGTCGACGTGATCTGCTTCGACAACGCCGGCGTCGTCACCCCGCACCGCTTCCTGGCCACCTTCACCTCCCGACTCTGACGCCACAACCGCGCCGGCGGTGGCCGCTCGCGGTCGCCGCCGGCAGGATGAAGCCGGCCATCCGCTACCGGGCGGAGAGCAACGGCGCCGACGACCTGCGCCACCTCATCAACGAGGCCTCCGACTGACCCGACGTGCGGTCCCGCGCTGGTCAGTCGGTGCGGTGGCCTGGGCCAGGGTGAGCGAGCCGTCCCGGATCGCCGCGGCTACGGAGCAGACTCGACGGTCTCCCGGCGCTCGTCCCTGCTGACCAGGATCTTCCTGCCCGTCGACCGAGCGGCGCGGCCAACAGGGCGCAGGCCCACGAAGGCGACCACACCGGAGGCCAGGTACAACGCGGCCTGCACGTTGAGGACGAGCACGACGCTGAGCGCGTCGCCGAGCAGACCGGCCGCCACCATGCCCAGGCCCTGTGCCGCGTTGTAGATCGCGTAGTACGCGCCGAAGGCCCGGCCGAGATCGGTGTCCGGCACGCTCTGCTGAATCTGCGCGAACGCCCCGCTGCTGTAGGCGACGCCCGGCACGCCGACCAGGATGAACAGCAGGACGTACCACCCGGGTTGACGGGTGACCGCCGGTCCGTTCCAGATGACCGCGCTGATCAGGCCGAACGTGGTGGCGCCGAGGCTCATCAGCAGCCGGGAGCTGAGCCGCGTCCCCAGCATGCCGACGATGAGCCCGCTGGCCACACCGCCGATCGCCTGTACGCCACGGAGCACGCCGGTGAGCGTGCCGTCGGCATGCAGCGCGCGGCTGACGAAGACCACGAAGAGCACCACGAACAGGCCCTGCGCGATGCCACCCAGCGCCACGCTCAGCATCGTCACCCGCACGGTGTGGTTACGCAGCATCGCCGCGAGGCCGGACCGCCAGGTGGCGAAGAACGACGACGTACGCTTCGGTGGGTTCGACGCCGCGACGCCGCGACGCGCGGCCCGGCGGCCGGCGACGATCAGGGTTGCCGTGGTCGTGAAGGCCACGACGGCACCGATGGCGAGGTAACCGGTGCCGGCGCGGGTGATCGCGAACCCACCGAGCGAGCCTCCGATGAGCCGTCCCACACTGATGTTGAGTGCCACCATGCTGTTCGCGCTCACCAGGTGCGCGGGCTCGACGAGGCTGGGCAGCGCCGCGTTGCGGGCGGAGTCGAACGTCTGGGTCAGCACGGCCTGGGCGCCAGCGATCAGGCAAATGATCCACAGATGGTGGCCGGGTTCGGCGAGCAGGGGAAGCACCGCTGCCGCCTGCGCCACGGCGGCGCAGCCCATGAGCCGGAACCTGTCGTAGCGGTCGGCCAGGGCACCGGCGAACGACCCCAGCGTGATGCCGCACAGCAGCTCGACGAGGAAGACGGCGGAGGTGGTGAACGCCGACCCGGTCACACCGAACACGTAGATCGGCAGCCCGGTGAGCAGCAACCAGCTCGCCACGCTCGAGCAGAGCCCCGCGGCCCAGATCACGACGAATCCGCGGTGACGCAACAGCGTCACCATGTCAGACGAATTCCGGTGTGGGGTAGGCCTGCAGGCTGAGGCTGACCGGTCGGGCGTCGCTCGGGGGCGCGTTGCGCAGGGGGCGCAGGTACGGCCGGATGACGGCGTCCAGGGTCAGCGTGAGGTGTCGCAACTCCTCCGGGGTGAGCGACAGCGTGTAGTTGTGGAAGGTCGCGCTCCCCCGCCACTCGTCTGTCAGCTTGTGCTGCCGGTTCTGGTAGCGCTGCAGCGACCGGAACACCTCGTCGAACTCGAGCGCGGTCAGCGCGTCGTTGACCTGCTGTCCGTCGGCGTCGTCGGAGTCGGGGAGGTATTCGAGCCCGGTGGCGGCGGCACGCCAGGGCCGGTCACGTCGGTTGGTCCCCTCGGCGGGGGCCCGTTCGATGAGGCCGTGCCGGGCCAGCTGGTGCAGGTGGTAGCTGCAGTTCGAGCCCGTGTCGTCGAGAGCCTCGGCGCACTGGGCGGCGGTTCGCGGGCCGGCGGCCAGCAGGTAGCGCAGCAACCGCAGGCGCAGCGGGTGGGCGAGCGCGCGCAGCGTGGTGGCGTCGCGTACCCGCACGCGACGTTCCGACCCGGTCGGTTCCATGGAGTGACACTCCTAATCGAAAGACTCCTTTCGTTTATACGCCCCTGGAGACAGTTTTCGCAATGAGTGTTTCGCATCGGCGATGGGTCCGTGTCCGCCGCCAGCAGGGCGCGGCCTCGTGGCGGAGATGACGTGGCCGACGACCCGCGCGCATCACCGGATGCGAATAGGTGAGTGCATCGCTACTATGGGTCAGCAATCCAGAGGGAAGGGGGTAGTGCCCGCGTGCGAAGTCCCGTCAACGGAACCACGACGATGTCTGCGTCGAGCCGGTCGGCTGCGCCCGTGGCCGGCCGACTGCGCAGGCTCGCCCGGCGGTTGGTGCTGATCGCGGCTGCCGTCGGGGCCGGTTTCCTCCTGGCCGCCCTGTTCCAGGGGCCGGCCGCCGCCGACGGGATACGCAGCGACCCCGGCAACGAGCCTCATCGGCAGATCCGCGCTCTGGTCGAGCCGATCGCACGGCTCACGGTCGCGGAGCGCTCCGCGGGTGAACGCCCGCGCGTCGTGCGGGCCGACGAACCCCGCCCTGATCGGCCCCGCGCCCCGCTGGCCGGGGCCATCGGTAGCGTCGTCACCCCCCGCGACGTGACACCCTCGACGCCGCCTCGCCGGCCCAGGGCCGCGTCGCCCGGGTCCGTGCCGCTGCCTCGGGTCGGCGCAGCCGTCCCGCCCGGCGCTGCCGAGCGCGCGAGGCTCCGGCCCGCGTCCCCAGCGCCCGCGGCTCATCGTCCAACTCGCCACGGGCACCCGTCCCGGCCGGCCGCTGATCCGGCACCGCGGCCGGTCCCCGCCGCGGCCGAGGCACACGCGCTGCCCGTACCGGCCGGTTCTCTCGCGGTGGGCCTGATCACCGCCCCACTGCCGCATGTCGTCGCCATCGTACGGACAGTGCCGATCCAGTCTGTCATCGTGACGCTTCTCCGTGTCACCGACGCCGTTCTACCGCCCGATCTCAGGGCGGTGATCCCTCCGGCGACACCTCCGCTGACCGCTCCCCCAGCGCCCGGGCCGGCCACCGTGCCGATGACCGACTCGCCTCCCGTGGCGGCCGCGCCGACACCACCGGCGGATTCGGCGATGTCGCCCGTCCGCGCCGCGCCGGTGGTCGTATGTGCCACGGCAGCGCCGCCTCCCGCCGCGCCGCCGCCGATGTCCGTCGCCGTCCCCACGCGTCCCACGGCCTCGAAGGGGCACCTCGCCGCACGCCCGGCCCCGTTGGCGGTGGCCGCCGAACTTCCCGGCCGACCCGTCGCGCCGGTCGACCAGGAGGCCGCCGGCGTCGACAATGGATCGACGGCGGGGCCGGGTCTGATCCGGCCCGTCGACCGGCAGTCGCCCCTCGCCTCCGGGGTGCCCTGCGAACTCGTGCCACTCCTCGTCGAGAGCCACGCTCCGTCTGCGATCGCCCGCCCGGGCTGAGGCGTGTCGACCGACCCGGATGCCGGCCGACACGCTCGGTCCCGTCCGCTGGCCTGGTCGATCAGTGCCCGTGCCCGTCTGCAGTGACGGTGCAGCGGGCCCATGCCTATCCGTCCGTCGCGCACGACCGCCCTGACCAGCCCGTGGACGTTCCGGGATCGGTGGCCGGTGTGACGCGTACCTGAGATCGGAGAAACGTGGTGATCCACGTTGTCGTCGCCGAGGACATGGGTTTACTGCGCGGTGCGCTCTGCGCCGCGCTGTCAGGTGAGGAGGACATGAAGGTGGTCGCCGACGTCGAGGGTGTCGGCGAGTTGTTGACGGTGGTACGCCGGTGCAGACCCCAGGTGGTGGTGCTGGCGCTGACACCGGAGTCGCCCGACCCGGTGGAGATGGTCACCCGGATCAGCGCCGAGGCGCCGCACGCCGCCGTGCTGGCGATGAGCCCTCGGTGGAGCCCCGCCCTGGTGGAGGCCGCGCTGGCGGCCGGCGCACGCGGCCTGCTCGGGAAGGACAGCTCCCTGGTGGAGCTGGTGCGGGCGATCCGCGCGCTCGCCGCCGGGGAGCGGGCGATCGATCCGGCCGCCGCGGTGGCGGTGCTGAGCCCTCCGGAGATCCCGTTGACGCCTCGGGAGATGGACGTGCTGCGGATGGCGGCCGAGGGTCTGCCCCTGAAGGAGATCGCGGCCCGCCTCTATCTGGCACACGGGACGGTGCGCAATCACCTCTCGGTGATCCTGCGCAAGACCGGTGCGCGCAACCGGTTGGAAGCGGTGTGGCGCGCGCGGAGTAACGGCTGGTTGTAGCCGTCGGGGGCGGGGCCGGTGGACGTGTCCGGCCCCGCCCCCGTCGCCGTGCGGGCCCAACGGATGCGTGTTTGAATATCGACGTAGTGTAATCGCCTTCGGAGTGCGGAAAGGTTCATCGTGATCCGTACCCTGCTCGCTTTGGACGGTGCCCTGGTGCTGGGCGCGCTGTCGTTCGTCCTCGCCGCCGAGGACGACATCCGCGTCGTGGCGGAGGTGGATCGCGGCGACGCGGTCTCCGCGGCCGTCCGCGCCCAACGCCCCGACGTGGTGGTGGCCGACCTCGACGTCGTCGAGGGAGTCGACCCGAGCCGCTTCGGTCGGTGCCCCGTCCTGGTGCTGGCCCACCCACATCGGGCACGGCGACTGCGCGGCATGCTCTGCCCGACCCGGACGGTCGGCATCCTGCGCAGTGACGCCGGCCCCCAACGGGTCATCGACGGGATCCGCCGGCTCGCTCGCCGGGAGCCGGTGCTCGACGCGGATCTCGTCGTCGCGGCGCTGCGCTCGGACAGCCCGCTGACCAGCCGCGAGACGGAGGTGTTGACGCTGACAGCGGCCGGGGCACCGGTCGCCGAGGTGGCGGCGACGCTCGGGCTCAGCCGGGGCACCGTCCGCAACCACCTCGGTCGAATCACCCGCAAGGCGGGTGCGCGCACCCGGGTGGAGGCCGTGCGGATGGCAGGCGAGGCAGGTTGGATCTGACGGCGCCGTCGGCTCGGGGCGCCGAGGTCAGCTCAGCCGGGCCCCCGTCCGGGACAGCGCCACCGGATCATCCCAGCAACCGACGAGCGCCCGGTACGTGGCCGATCGGGCCATCAACTGCTCGTGCGTTCCCACCACGGGCTCGTCGCCGTCGAGGACCAGCACCCGATCGGCCCGCAGCGCGGAACTGATCCGGTGCGCGATCACCACGAGACTGCCGTGCCGCCGGGCGAAGGCACTCTCGACGGTCGCCTCCAGCGCCGGGTCCAGGTGACAGGTCGCCTCGTCGAGGACCACCAGCGCGACGGGCGCCAGCCAGGCCCGGACCGCCGCGATGAGCTGCCGTTCACCGGCGGAGAGCAGAGCCGGCACGACCGGCGCGTCCAGACCGCCCAGGCGCGTCGCCAAAGGGCGCGCACCGAGCGCGGCGAGGGTGACCTCCAGCAGGTCGTCGTCGGCGTCCGGCCGCAGGTAGCGGAGGTTGTCGGCGAGGCTGCCGGTGAAGACGTACGCCTCCTGAGGCACCAGCACTCTCATCCGGGCCAGGTGGGCCGGCTCGGCGTCGGCCACCGCCGCGCCGGCCAGGCGGACCGTGCCCGCCTGCGGCGGCACCAGACCGGCGAGCAGGGCGGCCAGTGTGGACTTGCCCACGCCGCTCGGGCCGACCACGGCGAGGTGATCCCCGTCGGCCAGCGTCAGTGCGAAGTTCCGGAGAACGGGCCGGGCGCGCGGGCCGTAGCCGAAGGTCAGTCCGCGGACCTCGACGGCCGGTGAGCCGTCGACCGGACGGGCCGGCGGGCGCGCGCGGGGCGTCCGGGTGGTGGGAGCGGGCAGGTGGGGTCCGCCGGACACCGCAGCGGCCCGCAGGATGTTCTCCAGGGTGACCGCGTAGCGCAGCCCGCCGCCGCCGATGCCCTGCACCAGCGTGTGCAGGGCCGGTTGCAGGCCGGTGGAGACGTAGATCAGCGCCCCCAGCACCGCGCCCGCCGTCAATCCGCGTTCGACCAGCCACGGAGCGGCCGAGAGCAGCACGACCAGCGGCAACCAGCCGCCGATGCCGAGGCTGAGGCTGCGGATCACCGCCATCCGGGCGAGGGCGCGTTCGGCGGCGGCCTGTGCGGACACCTGCCGTTCCACGTCGGCCGTGACGCGTGCCTGCGCGCCGCAGGCCAGCACGTCGCGGTGACCGGCCAGCGCAGCCGACGCCGCCTGGCCGAGCTGTTCACCAGCCCGGACGTACGCGCGCTGGTGCCCGGCCATCGCCGGCAACGCGGCGAGGAACACGGCCAGACCGGCGACCAGCGGCGCGGCGGCCAGCGCCGCCACCACCGGCGCCAGGGCGAGCAGGCCGAGCAGGGCCGCGCCGGCGGAGAAGAGGAAACCGCGGGTCACCATCAGCAGGCCCGCGAAGGTGTCGCGGACGATCTCCATCTGGTGGGTCAGCCGGGTCACGGCCGCGCTGTCCGGGCGACCACCCGCCCGGGTGGCGTCGCGCAGGGCACCCCGGACCACCTGAGCGGCCACCTCGTCACGGAACGGCTCGACCACCGCGCCGAGGCTGCGGTACGTCCGACCGGTCGCCGCCGCGCCGACCAGCACGGTCACGGCGAGTACCCCCAGCCACGCCAGGCCGTTGAGGAGCCGCCCGGCCAGGAAACCGTCGTCGACGGCCCGGGCGACCAGGAGGCCGGCGAGCAGCGCGGGCAGCGACTCGACGAGCGACCAGCCGCAGAGCCGGGCGAGGTCACGCCGGCGGGCCCGCAGCGCCCGCCAGGTCACCCGTCGTACGCTGGGACGGCTCACGGCCCACCGCCGGCCGGCTGGAAGAGAGCACGGTAGTCCGGGTCGGCCCAGAGTCGCCGGTGCGGCGCGAGGCCGCGCAGCCGACCGCCGTCCAGCCAGGCGACGAGGTCGGCCGCGGCGGCGGCAGCGGTCCGGTGGGTGACCACCAGTCGGGTGCGCTCGCCGCCGCGTCCGAGAACCGCCTCGGTGATCCGGTGCTCGGTCGCGGTGTCCAGACTGGACATCGCGTCGTCCAGGATGAGCAGCCGCTCGGCGGCGAACGCGCGGGCCAGGCCGAGGCGTTGGGTCTCGCCTCCGGAGAGCGGTGTGTCCGCCAGTGGGGTGCGGTAGCCGTCGGGCAGACGGTCGATCACGTCGGCGACCGCCGCCCTGCGGGCCCCCCGAAGGACCGCCGGCGTGGCCGGGCTCCCGTCGGCCGGCGGCGTCGCTGACTCGACCGGCAGCGCCAGGCCGATCGCGTCGTGGACGGTCGCGCCGATCAGCACCGGCTGGTCGAACGCATAGCCGACGGCTCGGCGCAGCGTCGCCCCGTCGAGGTCGCGCAGCGGCACACCGTCCAGTAGCACCTCACCGCCGTCGGGGTCGTGCAGCCGTCCCGCCACGGCGGCCAGGGTCGACTTGCCGGCACCGGACGCTCCGACGACGGCCACGATCGCGCCCGCCGGTACGTCCAGGTCGATGCCGTCCAGGATGGGCCGGCCGTCGTCGGCGTGCACGCGTACCCCGCGCAGTCGCAGGGCCCCGCCGCCGGGTGGAAGTGGTCGCCCGCCCGCTGGTGCGGCGGGCTGTTCCAGCAGCTCGGCGACCCGGTGTGCCCCGGCGCGGCTGCGGACCAGGTGGTTCAGGGTGGCGAGCACCCCACCGAGGCCGGCGCCCATGGCCGCGTACCGGACGGCGGCGACCAGTTGGCCCGGCGTGAGCCAGCCCGCGGTCAGGGCGTACCCGCCGACCGCGATCACGCTCAGGTGCAGCAGCGGCGCCACGGCGGAGGTACGCGCACTCGCCCGGGCCAGCAGTTCCCACGCGCGCCGGCCGTGCAGGCCCAGCTCCGGCAGGGCCGCCAGCACCCGGTCCTCCTCGCGGTGGACGGTGGCGGCGGCGGCGATGGTCCGGGCACCGGTCAGCGACTCCAGCAGTCGGCCGGCGATGGCCCCGAGCACCCGCTGGTATCCGGCGGTCGCGGCCGAGGCGTCGGCCACGAAGGCGCGCATGAGGACGGCGAGCAGGCCGAGGCCGGCGAGCAGGGTGATCCCCAGGACCGGTTCCATGATGGCGAGCGCGACGACGCTGCCGAGTGGTGGAAGCACCGCCACGATGGCCAGGACGACTGCGTTGCCGGCCTGTCCCGCGTCGGCGGCCTGGCCGACCAACCGGCCGACGAGATCACCCACCGGATAGCGGCGGGTGGTGCGCACATCCACGGCGAACAGGTGACGCAGCAGGCGCTGGCGCAGCCCGGCGGTGGCGCGTGCCGCACCGAATCCGCTGGCCAGGTCGGTGAGGGTGTCGACGCAGACGAGGACGACGACCAGGGCACCGGCGGACACCGCCCACCAGCCGGAGCCGCCGGCGAGGGCGGCGTCGACGGCACGGCCGAGGGCCGCGGGCAGCAACAGTTCAGCGGCCGCGCCGAGCAGCGCGACCGCCGCGAGTCCACCGGTCCAGCCGCCGCCGGCCAGAACCGTCCGCCTCAGCAGCCGGTCCCCCGCCTCGAACGTCGGCATCGGTCCTCCCAGTGCTACGCGGTCGCCCTGGGTGGGCACGTCTGCCCGCCCAGGGCGACCGCGTTCTGCGATGGATCAGTTGCAGGTCGTGACGGAGAGCGAGCTGTCGCCGCAGAGCAGCAGGCTCGCCCGGCTACCGCCACCCGTGCGGTCGGCCGGAGCCATCTCCAGGCCCTGGAGGTCCAGAAGCGCCATGTCGTTCACCTCCCTTCCATCCGTTCGTCGATCCGGTCGCCCCCGCTGTCGCGAGGGAGTCTCTGCGCGCCCGACAGGGGCGCGAGGAAGGGCAGCACCGGCGGCTCGTCGTGTCGCGCACAGGCCAGCGCGTAGAGCACGCCGGCGGTGCCGGTGCCGAAGTCCATGGAGAGCCGCAGCAACTGCTCGCCGGGGAACGCGGTCCCGTCCCGGTACGGCAGCGCGTGCCAGGCCAGCCGGTCCACCTGTGCGGCGAGTTCCCTGCGGTCGGCATCGTGGGCCGAGGCGGCGAGGTAGGCGATGATGCCGGCACGGCCGGCGAAGAGCCCGGACTGTGCGTAGAACGGTGACCGCGCCGCGCGGCGGATCCCCGCGCTGGCCTCGGCGAACCGGTCGTCGGCCCGGTGGCGCAGGTACGCATCGAGGACCAGCCCGATACCGACGCTGCCGTGCGCCAGGTACGGCATCGTCCGCCAGCCCTCGTTGACCTCCAGGGCGCCGTCCGGCCGCAGCACACACCGGCGCAGATCCTGGCGCAGTGCCGTGGCGGCGTGTCCCAGCAGTTCGTCGTCACCGCTGAGCTCGTAGAGCCGCAGCAACATCAGCGCCGGTCCGGTCCGGCCGCGCAGCAGCCCGGCGTACGGATTGCGTCCGCCGCTGACGTCCGGGCCGGGGTCGTCGGCCAGTTGCCCGATCACCCGCTCGGCGGCCCGCCAGGCGGCGTCGCGCAACGACGCCTCCCCGGTGCGCCCGGCCAGCTCGGCCAGGTTGAGCGCGATCCCGGACAACCCGCTCGCCAGGCTGTGGTCGAGCCCGTCCAGGGGCTCGCGCAGGCAGATGTCGAGCACGTCCAGCGCGTCCTGGCGGCGTCCGAGGTGATCGAGGGCGTACGCCACGCCGTGCAGGCCGTCGTAGAAGCCGCAGCGGGTGCCGGACGGTGGCGCTGTCGCCCGCCGCACCAGCCAGTCCTCGTGCTCGGGCCACCGCCCGGCGCCGCTCCTGTCGAGCGCGTACAGCACTCCGGCCGCCCCGTGGGCGAGGTTGAGGCCGCCGCTGCGGAACTGCTCGATGTCGCCGGGGAAGAGCCGGTCGTCGCGCTCGGGGGTGGCGCTCGCCAGGGTCGCCGTGGTCAGTCGGTCCCGTGTGGTGGGCCAGTCATCCGCGCCGAGAGCCCCGTGCGGGTCGGCGGCGACCTGGGGGCCACCGGTGATCTCCTCGACGGCCGGGTCGAGGAAGGACCTCGGCACCGGGAAGTTCGCGGCGATGATGTCGGCCAGGTGAGCCGCCTTCGCCGGCGCGAGCCGCACTAGCTGGGTCAGCGGAAGGAACAGCGCCAACCGCAGGCACGCCAGGGCGTACCGGTCGACGGCCGGGCCGGTTCGGTCCCGCGGCGCTGCGAAGCCCTGGTTGCGCAGTCCGGGCCGGCGGTGCCCGGCGATCGGGGCGGCCACCTCGAAGTCGACCAGGGCGACCCGGTCGTCCGGCCGGATCATGATGTTGAACAGGTGCAGGTCACCGTAGACCAGGCCGCGCTCGTGGATCGCCGCGATGAGGGACTCGACCTGCTCGTGGATGTGCCGGGCCCAGCGGGCGTACTCCGCCCGGTCGTCGTCGGTCGCGTCGGCGTCGATCAGCGGGTACCGGTCGACCAGCACCTTGTTCAGCGGCCGACCCTCGATGAACTCGAGCGCGAGGAACCGGTGCTCGCCGAGGGCGAACTCGTCGTGCACCCGCGGCACCTGCGGCAGGTCGGCCAGTTGCCGCAGGGCCTCGGCCTCGCGGGCCAGCCGGGCGACGGCGTCGGTGCCGTCGGCGTCCAGGCCGGCGTGCGGTCGGGCCTCCTTCAGCACCACCTGGGTGTCGGTACGCAGATCCCGGCCCACGTACAGCCCACCGCCGTTGGAGAAGTGGATCACCTTCTCGATCCGGTACGGCACCTGGTTGGTGCTGGTGTCGTTGCGGGCGGCCAGGTGCGGGCCGAGGAAGTCGGGCAGGGTGACCCAGTCCGGTACATGGAAGACCGGCTCACGGCGATCCGGCACCAGCGTGCCGGAGTCGTCCTCGATCGCCGGCACCACCTGACCGTCGGGCGAGTGGCAGTAGCGGGCGGCGAAGCCGCCGTAGCGCACGTGGACCGGGCCGTCGCCGTAGCGGAGATCGCTGAGGATGTACGGGCCGGTCTCGCCGGTGAGCAGCTCGTCGAGCTCCTTGCAGACCAGCTCCAGCTCCGCGTCGTCGTGTGGGTAGACGGTGATGAACTTGCCGCTGGCCGCCCGGGAGGCGTACTTGGAGTTGCGCAGCAGCAGTGTGCGGGGCCCGTGGAGGAACTTGAAGGACAGGCCGCGGGGGACGCAGTAGTTCCAGACGGCGTCCAGCACCCGCTCGGCGTTCGCCAGGCCCGCCGAGACGTGGATTTTCCAGCCCTGCTGCGGCAGCGAGCCGCCGTCCGGCGCGTAGATCAGCCAGTCGTCGAGCGGCTCGCGGCGCCAGCCGGTCGGGATGGGGCGCTCGGCGGCCGGGAAGACGGGCTGCGCGACGGCGCTGCCGAGCGAGTCGTAGAACAGCCGATCCGCCGCGCAGTAGCTGTCGTAGCGTTCGTCCACCGTCCCGCCTCCTCTCGAACTCGGCCGGCTGTTGTTCCGGCGTTGAATCGAGTTTCGTCGACGGGAGGCGGTGGGTCCCAGTGCGCTTAGTCACTGACTTCGATGCAGGGCGCATCGGTACTCATGACATTAGTCAGGGCCCATGGCGCCGGCTCCACGGATCACCGCGCACCGGCCCGCACCCGAGGCCGCCCACGAACCTCGTCGGCGCTGTTGCGGCTTGACGAGCCCCTGACCTGGGGCTATTCCGATCGGATCGGTGAGGCAGCGCGTTCGTCCGCTCACCGACCTGCTCGTTCTTGACCCCTCGATCGGGTGGAACCCGGACCCCGGTGATCGCTTGGTTAACAGTGACGTCACTCAATCGAAATCGGAGAGGTCATCGCCACCGGAGCCACCGTCACTCTCGGTAGCGACGCCTGGCCCGAGGCGCTCGACGTGGGCGAGCACGCTGAGGGGCCCGGCCACGCGACCCGCGCGAGCCTCAGCCGGGTGGCTGCTCCTTCGTCAGGTGGAGCAGCCACCCCTCGCCGGTGCGGATGAGCGCGTACCGCCGGCGGCCGGTACGCCCGTGCAGCGTGAACAGCATCCGGCGGTCGGTGCGGTCGTGCTCCTCCCACGTGCCGATGTCGGCGATCGACTTGTCGGCATCCTCGTAGGTGAGGTGATCAAGGTGGTGATCGGGCACCGCGATCGCGAGCCGGTTGTCGCCGGGACTGTCCGGCAGACCACGGGGAACCGCCCACGAGCGCAGCACACCGTCCTCCTCGAGCCGCAGGTCGAAGTGCGGTCGGGGTTTGCGGTGGTGGTGCAGGACGAAGGCGGGGTGCACCCTTGCCATTGTCGACGACCTCCGCCCCCGCCGCCGGTCAAGCGCCCGTGAGCAGGAAACCGTGCAGGCCTCGCAGGTCAGCCCAGGTACTTCTCCCACGGGCCGGTGATGGCCAGGGTGAGGCCGGGGTCCTGCATGTTGACGAAGAGCACCTTGCCGTCGGCGGTGAAGGTCGGCCCGCAGAATTCCGAATCGTTGAGCTGGTTGCGGGCGATCGCGTACGTCGGCCCGCCCGGAACCGTGCTGAGCACGTGGGAGGCGCCAGCGCCGTCCTCGGCGAGCACCAGGCTTCCCCACGGGGTGACTGTCACGTTGTCCGGGCCGTCGAAGGTGAGGTCGGTGTACTTGACCGGCGCCCCCTCCTCGGACTGGGTCTGGTGCGGGAAGTACGTCACCAGCTGGATGGTCTGGTTCTTGAAGTTGTAGAACCAGACCATGCCGTCGTGCGGCGCGGCGTCCGCCGGCAGGTCACCCTCGTCCCAGGCGTACGAGTTGACCACGTACACGCCCTCGTCGGTGGCCCACACGCCCTCGAACTTGCGTCCCCGGGTGACCTGGCCGTCGGCGAACTGCTCGCGTACGGACGTGGTGCGCGCGTCGCGGTCCGGCACCTCGATCCACCGCACCGGGAAGGGGCGGCCCAGCTGAGCGGAGGTCAGGTAGGCGACGTCCGGCAGCACGGAGCCGTCGTCCATGACGATCTGCATCGCGGCGAGGACGCCGGCGTTCGGCGCGAGGCGGGTCAGCACGCCGGGGCCCAGCTTGACCCCGGCCGGGGCCGTCCAGCGGTAGAAGAGACCGTTGGGCTCGTCCGCGTCCTCGGAGAGGTAGACGTGGGTCCGGTCCTTGTCGACCGCCAGGGCCTCGTGCGAGTAGCGGCCCAGGCACTTGATCGGCCGCGGGTCCGCGCTGCCGTCGGCCCAGACCTCGAAGACGTACCCGTGGTCCTTGGCGAAGGCGCCGGTGCGGCCGCCCTCCTCCCACTCATCGCCGGCCCGGTCCTCGGTCTCCTCGCAGGTCAGCCAGGTCCCCCACGGGGTTGGCCCGCCGGCGCAGTTGGAGACGGTGCCGGAGAGGGCGACGAACTCGCCCAGGTTGCGGCCCGCACGGTCGGTCGTGATGACGGTGCAGCCACCGGCGTCGACGGCGCCCGCGTCGTAGACCGTTCCCTTGACGTGCGGCACGCCGAACTCGGCGCCCGGGTCGATCTCGTGGTTCTGGATCAGGGTGTAGCGCCCGTGGCCGGCGTCGTAGACGGCCATGCCGTCGTGGTCCGACGGGGTCGTGCCCTGGCCGCGGTCGAGTCGGGTGACGCCGGTCCGGGTGACCACGGTGTAGCTGAAGCCCGCGGGCAGGGCCAGGATCCCCCTGGGGTCGTCCACGAGCGGCGGGAAGGACACGGGACCGCCCAAGCCCTGCGAGTGCGGCCGACCGGGGCTGGCCTGCGCCAGGGACGGCAGGCCACCGGCGACGGCAAGGCCCACACCGGCGGCGGCGCCGCCAGCGAGGAAGGTACGACGGGAGGAAGGCACGCGGATCAGCTCCTGGTCAAGGCAAGTGCGACGGCTGACAGCCAACTCCGGCCGACGGACACGGACACGTCACCCGGGGGGTCGCGTGGTGACATCGGAGTGAAGAATCAGGGCCGCCCGCAACCCCGCCGAGCCGACGGTGCGGGCCCTCGCTCACCGGGCCCGCCGCGGCGATGTCCAGCCCTGCTGGTGCAGCCGTTCGATGCCGTCGAGCAGCAGATCCAGGGCGAACTCGAACTCGAACTGGTCATCGCAGCCCTGCCCCACGACCGACTGGTCGTCGTGGGACGCCGCCCCGGCGATCTCCGCCAGGTGCGGGAACTGGGCGGCGAACTCCGGCGGTAGGGCGGCGGGCGGCTCGGGGCTGGTGGCTCCGGACCGACCGGCCTGGCGGGAGGCGTCGAACAGTTCCTGGCTGAAGCCCAGCACCCGGCTGCCCATCGTGTGCATCACGTGGTGGGCGAGGTTGGCGGAGAACCCGCCGGCCTTGAAGGTCGCGACCACCGAGTCGAGATAGGCGAGGACGGCAGGCGTCGCCATGCTCCGGGACTCGATGGCGAGCGGCGCCCAGGGGTGCCGGCGCAGCACCTCCCGCGCCGAGAGGATGCGCCGGCGGATGGCGTCCTTCCAGTGGGTGTCGGACGCGGGCGGGTCGATCTGGCTGACGATCACGTCGATCATGCCGTCGAGGAGTTCGTCCTTGTTGGCCACGTGCTTGTAGAGCGCCATCGGCACGACGCCCAGATCCTGGGCGAGGTTGCGCATGCTGAGGGATTCGATGCCGGCCTCGTCGGCGAGCGCCACGGCGGCACGCAGGACGCGATCCCTGCTCAGCGGCGTCCGGCGCAGCGTCTCAGCCTGCTCAGCCATCTCGTCCTCGTCCTGTCCGGCGGTTGTTGAACCATAACCGCCTTGACAGGTGTACGGCGTACACCTACCTTCAGTGTACGCCGTACACCCCAGGGAGGGATCATGAAGGCGATCGTTCAGGACCGATACGGCCCACCGGAAACCCTCGCGCTCGCCGAGGTCGCCACGCCGACGCCCGCCCCGGGCGACGTGCTCGTACGGGTCGAGGCGGCCTCGCTCAACGCGTACGACTGGCATGCCATGCGGGGTGATCCCCGGATGGCGCGGTTGGCGATGGGCCGGACGCGGCCCCGGGCGCGCATCCGTGGCCGCGACTTCGCGGGCCGGGTCGAGGCCGTCGGCGCCGACGTCCGGCAGGTACGGCCGGGCGACGCGGTGTTCGGCGACCTCGGCGAGGCCAACGGGGCGTTCGCCGAGTACGTGTGCGTGCCCGAGACGTTTGTCGCGGCGATGCCGGCGAACCTGACCCCGCAGCAGGCGGCAGCCCTGCCGCTGGCTGGCATCACGGCGCTCATGGGGCTGCGCGACGCCGGCGGCGTCGAGCCCGGCCACCGCGTCCTCATCAACGGCGCCTCGGGCGGCGTCGGCACTCTCGCCGTGCAGCTGGCCAAGGCGCTCGGCGCCACCGTGACCGGGGTGTGCAGCACCCGCAACGTCGACCTGGTCCGCTCGCTCGGCGCCGACCACGTCGTCGACTACCACCGCGACGACTTCACCCGCGGCACACACCGCCACGACGTCGTGTTCGACCTGGTCGGCAACCGCTCACTCAGCGAGCTGCGGCGGGCGCTGACACCGACCGGGACGCTGGTGCTCTCCGGTGGCGGCGTGTACGACGGTGGCAGCCTCCTCGGACCGGTCTGGCTGATCGCGCGCGGACGGCTGCTGGCCCCGCTGGTCCGACACCGCATCGTCACGCTCACGACGACACCGGGCCGGGAACACCTCGACACGCTCCGCGGCCACGTCGAGGCCGGCCGTCTCACCCCGGTCATCGACCGTACGTATCCCCTCCACGAGGTGCCCGCGGCCATCCGGTATCTCGAAGGCGAGCACGCGCGGGCAAAGGTCGTCATCACCGTTTGACGGCCGGCATCGACAGTGGCGGGTCCGCCCCGACCATGGCCCGTCCCCCGGCCAGCCCCGCGGTTACGCCGTAGCCGGACCGCAGTAGTTCCTCCGCTGTCACCACTGACGGGTCTCTTGCGTCGTGTGCCCGATTGTCCGCAGTGACCGCCGCCTATACCGTGATCCCCGTGTTCGGGGAGGCCGTACAGGAGCTTCGGCGTCACAGCGCGCTGACGCAGGAGGATCTGGCCGCGAAGACAGGGCTGTCGGTTCGGCATCTCCGGGATCTGGAGGCAGGGCGGATCGCGCGGCCGCGGCCCGCGACGCTGCTGTTGCTGGCCGACGCCTTCGGCCTGCAGGGGACGAAGCGGGACCGGTTCCTCGCCGGGGCGCCGACACCTGTCGGCTCGAACGGTGTTCCGGCGCAGCTGCCCGCGGACGGCTTCGGCTTCGTCGGCCGCGCCGACCCGCTGGCCCGCCTCGACGGGATCCTGGCCCGAGCGGCGGATCAGCCGACCGCGATGGGTCTCGCGATCGTCTCCGGCACCGCCGGGGTGGGCAAGACCGCGCTCGCGGTGCACTGGGCTCATCGCGTCGCCGCGCACTTTCCCGACGGCCAGCTCTACGTCAACCTGCGCGGCTTCGACCCGGGCGGCGTCCCGGTCAGCCCGAGCACGGCGCTCGCCGGATTCGTCAACGCTCTCGCGGGACCGGGCGCCCGTCCGCCGACCGCACTGGATGAGCAGGTCGCTCGATATCGCAGTCTGCTGGGCGGCCGGCGGGTGCTTGTCGTCCTCGACAACGCCGGCGACGCCGACCAGGTACGCCCGCTGCTGCCGGGCGCGCCGGGCTGCTTCGTCCTCGTCACCAGTCGGGACCAGTTCCTGGGTCTGGTCAGCGTGAACGGCGCTTATCCGATCACCCTGGACGTCATGTCCGGGGCCGACTCCCGCGAACTGCTGACCCGACGCCTCGGCGCGGAACGCGTCACCGCTGAGCCCGAGGCCGTCGACGCCATCGTCAGCGCCTCCGCCGGACTGCCCCTGGCGCTGTCCGTCGTCGCCGCCCGGGCGGCCATCCACAGTGGGTTCCGCCTGATGGACCTGGCGGCGAGTCTGCGCCCGGTGGCCGGGCGCCTGGATGCCTTCGACGGCGGCGAACCGGTCACCGACCTGCGGCTGGTCATGTCGTGGTCGTACCGGACCCTCGAGGGGCCCACCGCCCGGCTGTTCCGTCTGCTGAGCGTCCATCCGGGCCCGGACTTCGCCGTCGCGGCGGCGGCCAGCCTCGCAGGGATCACACTCGCGCAGGCCCACCGCCACCTGGCCGAGCTGACTCGGGCCCACCTGCTCACCGAACACCGTCCCGGGCGGTACACGTACCACGATCTGCTGCGCGCGTACGCCGCTGAGCTGACGGCGGCGGAGGACAGCGACGCGAGCCGTCACGCCGCCCGGTCCCGCCTGCTCGACCACTACCTCCTGGTCGCGTACGCCGCCGACGAGCTGGTCTATCCGCAGCGGGACCGGCTGCCGATCGACCCGCCGGGGCCCGGGGTCGCGCCGGTGGCGCTGGCCGATCGCGACGCGGCCCTGTGGTGGTTCACCGACGAGCACCCGGTGCTGCTCTCGGCCCTGCGGCTGGCGGCCAGCCACGGGTTCGACCGCCACACGTGTCACCTCGCCTGGGCGATCACCACCTACCTCAACCAGCGCGGCTACTTCCAGGACTGGACCAGCAGCCTGCGGACGGCGCTGTCGGCGGCCGTCCGGCTGGCCGACGACCGGGCCGAGGCGTACGCCCACGGGGTGCTCGGCTTCGCCGACATCGCGCTTGCGCAGTACGCCGACGCGCAGCGCCACCTGGAGTTGGCGTACGACAGGTACCGGCGGCTGGGCGACCTCGCCGGGCAGGCCCGGGTCGAACTCAACCTCGGGTGGATCTGCGACCGGACCGAGCAGCCCGAGCAGGCCCTCGCCCACGCCCTGGAGGCGCTGCGCCTGCACCGGCAGGCCGGACACGTCACCGGCCAGGCCTTCGCGCTGAACGCGGTCGGCTGGTCCCACAGCCAGCTCGGTGACCACCACGCCGCGATCGAGAGCTGCGAGCAGGCACTGACCCTCTTCACGTCGGTCGACAACGTCCTCGGCCAGGCGATCACGTGGGCCAGTCTCGGGCACGCCCACCTGCAGCTCGACGCCTTCACGGAGGCGGTCACCTGCCACCAGCACGCCGTCCGTCTGCGTCGCGAGATCGGTCATCGACGGTTGGAGGCGGACGCGTTGGTGAGCCTCGGCGACGCTCACCTGGCCGCAGGCGACGCCGGTTCGGCCCGCGTGGCCTGGCAGCAGGCGCTGGACATCCTCGTGTCGCTGCGGGAGGCCGACACCGGCGCGATCGAGGCCAAGCTCGCCTCGCTGCGCTGAGGGGCCCCGAAGTGCCGGTCAATCTCCGGTCCGGCTCCTGTCCGGGCACTGCCGCGGACGAAACGATGGTGAGGCAAGCCGCGCACCGCAGCGTTGCGCGTGCGACCCACACCTCGACCTGGGGGTTCCCATGCTCCGACGTCTTTCTCGCCTCGGCCTCGCCGCCATGCTCGCCGTCACCACCGTGGGCGGCGCGGTGGCGATCTCCTCGCCCGCCCAGGCCGCCCTGCCGCACTGCAACGGCGCGGGCGTCTACACCTCCACCTGGTCCGGCGCCCGCGGGGCGACGGCCTGGATCCCGGCGTACGTCAGCAGCACCATCAACTTCAACTGCCTGCTGATCCGCGGCGACCACAGCTCCGGCGTCGGTGAACTCCAGCGGACGTTGACGGGGATCTACGGGAGGTACCTCGGCCCCAACGGAGTCGACAACGACTTCGGCGGTTACACCCAGAGCGCGTTGCGCAGCGTCCAGGCCGACCTCAGAATCTCCGCCGACGGCGAGTACGGGCCACAGACCCGCGACCACCTCTGCTGGCGGTGGACGGGCAGCGACAACTCCTGCATCTGGCTCAACAACAACCACTGAGGACGCGCGGGGCGCGCCACGGGGGCGCCCCGCGACCGACCGCCCCGGCTCGGAGCCGGGGCGGTCGCCGTGGCCGAGGTACGACGATCGGGATCGAAACCGCGAGCATTGACGATCAGCAATTGACTGAGTGTCCAGGGTGCCTCTATAACGTTGTACGGGTGGTGATGGATGTCGATCAGATCACCATCGCCTGTGGGTGGAAATCCCGCCGACATCCGCCGTCCGCGTTCGAGAAGCCACCCGATGCCCACCGCCCGCGCGCTGCGGGCTCAGCTGTACGGCCCGCGGCGACCCGCCCCTCGGAGACGGCATGACACGTCAGGTCCCCGCCCGCCCCGCCCTGCCCCTACTGCTCATCCTCACCCTCGTCGTCGGTGTGTTCGCCGCACCGGCCCGACCGGTGCGGGCCGCACCGGCCAAGACGCCGCCACTGACCACCCCGTGGACCAGCCAGGCGCTGGCCGGGACGCCCCTGCCGGAGTACCCGCGACCCCAGATGACCCGACCGGACTGGCTCAACCTCAACGGGGAGTGGCAGCTGCGCCAGTCCGGCACCGACGACGCCCCGCAGTTCAACACCGACCTGCCCGAGCGGGTCAACGTGCCGTTTCCCGTGGAGAGCGCCCTCTCCGGTGTCCAGCGGGCCGCCAACGACAACCGCAACTACCTGTTCTACCGACGCACCGTCACCGTCCCGCCGAACTGGTCCGGCCGGCGGACCCTGCTGCACTTCGGCGCCGTGGACTGGCAGAGCACGGTCTGGGTCAACGGCGTACGGGTCGGCGCGCACACCGGCGGCTACGACGCCTTCACCTTCGACGTGACCCCTCAGCTCAACGGCGGCGTGAACGAGATCGTGGTGAAGGTGTGGGACCCGACCGACACCCGGCAGAACGGCAGCCTGCCCCCGATCGGCAAGCAGACCAAGCAGCCCGGCGGGATCTTCTACACGCCCAGCTCCGGAATCTGGCAGACGGTGTGGATGGAGCCGGTGCCCGCGGCGTCGATCAGCAGCGTGGACGTCTACCCGAACCTGGGCACCAACACCCTGCGGATCCGGGTCTTCACCCGGGGCGACGTGAGCGGGCACAGCGTGCTCGCCGAGGCGCTCGACGGCGCTACGGTTGTCGGCTCCGCCACCGGCGGCTTCACCGACTTCAGCGTCCCGGTGCCGAACGCCCGCCGCTGGTCACCCGACGACCCGTTCCTCTACAACCTGCGGGTACGCCTGCGCAACGCCGGCGGCGCGACGGTCGACCAGACCGTCCACTACTTCGGCATGCGGGAGATCACCACCGGCATGGTCAACGGGGTGCTGCGACCGAAGCTCAACGGCCAGTTCGTCTTCCAGGTCGGCACCCTCGACCAGGGCTTCTGGCCGGACGGCCTGTACACCGCGCCGACCGACGCCGCCCTCGCCTTCGACCTGCAGAAGCACAAGGACCTGGGCTTCAACATGGTGCGCAAGCACATCAAGGTCGAACCGCAGCGCTGGTTCTACCACGCCGACCGGCTCGGCCTGCTGGTCTGGCAGGACATCCCGTCGCTGACCGCGCAGAACATCGACCCCACCGATGCCCAGCAGGCGCAGTTCGAGAGCGAGGCACGCGAGATCGTCGACGAGCACCGCAGCTCCCCCGCGGTCGTCGCCTACACGCCCTACAACGAGGGCTGGGGCGAGCGCGCCCTGGCCGACACCCGCCGCGTGGCGCAGAACATCAAGAATCAGGACCCGACCCGGCTGGTCAACCCGCACAGCGGGCACAACTGCTGCCAGTCCCTCGGTGACCCCGGCAACGGCGACATCGACGACTGGCACGTTTACCTGGGTCCGGACTCACCCTCGCCATCGAGCGGCCGGATCGCGGTGCTCGGCGAGTTCGGCGGCCTGGGCCTGCGCACACCGGGCCACGAGTACAGCCCGAACGGGCAGTTCTTCGCCTACGAGTGGCAACCCACCTCCGCTGCCCTCACCGACCGGTACGTGGGGCTGGTGGAGGGTGCGCAGAACCTGATGCTCGGCAAGGGACTCAGCGCCTCGATCTACACCGAGATCGCTGACCAGGAGGGGGAGTTGAACGGCTTCCTCACCTACGACCGGCAGGTGGTCAAGATGGACCAGGCCCGCGTCCGCGCGGCCAACACCGCCCTCGTCAACGCCTCCCGGACGATCGGCAGCTCCGCCCCCGTCGCCCTGCCGGTCAACACCCGGCGTTCACTGCAGGTGACCACCCCCGGCTACACCAACCGGTACCTGCGGCACCAGAACAGCCTGGCGTACACCGAGGTGGTCGACGCGGGCAGCTCGGCGCTGCTCAAGAACGACGCGACGTACACCATCCGGCCCGGCCTGGCCGACGGCGCCTGCTACTCCTTCGAGTCGGTCAACTATCCCGGTCAGTACCTGCGGCACCAGGACTCCCGGGTCCGCAACTCGCCGAACGACGGGTCAGCGCTCCTGCGGGCCGACGCCACCTGGTGCGCCCGGGTGGGGCTGACCGGAAACGGCGTCTCGCTGGAGTCGTACAACTTCCGCGGGAAGTACCTCCGGCACTACAACTCGGAGGTCTGGCTCAGCAACGGCACGGGCGGTGACGCCTACAACCGGCCCACCCTCTGGGCCGCCGACAGCACCTGGAACATCGCCGCCCCCTGGGCCCCCTGACGGCGGCGGACCGTGCTCTGACCAACGGTGCGGGCCGGCGGAGAGCCGCCGGCCCGCACCGGGTCACTTCTTCCAGCCGTTGACCGGAGTGAGCGGAACCGGTGCCGGCCGCTGCGCCACAGTCGTCAGCTCGATCCGCCGGCCCTCGGCCGCCGAGACGAGCAGCGAGGTCATCGTTTCGAGTACGTGCAGCGCGACGTCGCCGCCGGCGCGGGGCGGGCGCTGGCCGTCGGCGGTGACCAGGTCGATCAGCCCGATGCCGCGGGAGCCCTCGACGTAACCGGCCAGTGGTTCGAGAACGCGCCATTCGGTGCCGCCCAGCGGAAAGACGCGCACGTCCCCGTCGAACATGTTCGGATCGGGTACGGCGAGCGTGCCGGTCTCCCCGTGCACCTCGATCGGCGCGGCCGTCGTCGCGACGCCGTCGAAGCTCGTGGTGATGGTGGAGAGAGCACCGTTGGCATGCTCAAGCACACCGGTCACGTGGGTGTCCACCTCCGCCGGGACGCGCTGGCCGTTTCGCGGGCCCGAGCCGATGACACGCTCGGCGCGCAGGCGGCTGGCGGCTCCGACGACCGCGCGAACCGGCCCGAGCAGGTGGACGAGCGCTGAGATGTAGTACGGCCCCATGTCCAGCAACGGGCCGCCGCCCGGGGCGTAGTAGAAGTCGGGGTGGGGATGCCAGCGCTCGTGTCCCGGTGTGACCATGACGGCCGTCGCCGACAGCGGGCGTCCGATGAGCCCGCCGTCGATCGCCGCCCGTGCCGTCTGCGTACCTGTGCCGAGGACGGTGTCCGGCGCGCACCCGACGTGGACGCCAGCCGCGGAGGCCCGTTCGATGATCGAGCGGCCGTCCGGAAACGTCACGGCAAGTGGCTTCTCGACGTACACGTTCCTGCCCGCCTCGATCGCGCCGAGTGAGATCTCGGCGTGCGCCGCGGGGATCGTGAGATTGAGAACCGTCTGCACCTCCGGACGGGCGAGCAGACCCTCGACGCTCAACGCCTCGCTGCCGGGAATCGTGGCCGCGACCGCGGCCGACCGGGAGGCGTCGAGGTCGGCCAGCGCGACGATGCTCACCGCGGGGTGGTTCGCGAGGGTGTCGAGGTACGCACGGGAGATGACCCCGAGACCTACGATGCCGACGCGGTGCGGGTCGCCCACACCATCCCCCTCTCGATGACGGTACGGACGTTCGCGTCCTCCAGCACGTCGAGGCTGTGCCCCGGTGTCGTCACGACGATGCGCCCGGCACCCCAGCGTCGCGTCCAGATCGCCGGCGAGGTGACCGGCCGATGCCATGGATGCCACGCCTGCGTCGGATGGGTGGTGACGGCCAGGATGTCGATCAGGTCGTCGTGCAGCACCCAGTACTGCTCGGTGACCAGGTCGAAGTCCTCGATCCCCGCGGTGATCGGGTGCTCCCGGCCGAGGTCGGTGATGCGCACCGTGTGCGGCAGGAAGTTGTCCTCCGGGCCGCCGTGGCGCTCGCACGGCTCCTTACCCGGGTGGGTCGCGAACTGGCCGCCCACCAGATGCAGGTACTCCGACGACGCGCGGAACGCGTCCACGATCCCGCCGTGCCAGCCGGTGAAACCCGTACCGGCGATGACCGCGGCGCTCAGGCCCGCCACCTGGTCAGCGGTGATCTCCGACATCGTCATGCACTGCACGACCAGGTCGGTGTCGGCCATCTCGGCGGCATCGGCGTAGATCTGGGTCGACTCCTCGACCCGTACGGCATAGCCGCTGCGTTCGAGGAAGGGAATGAACAACTCCGTCGCCTTGACCGGCTGGTGCCCCTCCCAGCCGCCCCGAACCACGAGTGCTCTCGGCTGCGCCACCCTCGCTCCCCTCCACGCTCCGTCGCCACCGGGCCGGACGTTCCCGCCCCGGCGACATGCCGTCGGTGCCCGTACCTGTCGAGCACAGAAACCGTACCCGTGGTCGCGGGCCGGGGCCGGAGTAGCGGAGCAGTCGCGGGGGGCGGACGGGCGGACGCACCGTCATCGGGGTCGCGCCGGTTCGGCCGGGGCCCCACGTCGGGCCCCGGCCGAACCTCAGATCACGGACGACACGACCACCACCATGGCCGGCAGCAACGCCGTGGCGACCGCCGCGGACTGCACCAGCCGCCGTGGCCCGGGACGCCCCAGGTCACTCACGCTTCCATGACCGGCGAGAATCGCCACGACCAGTGGACCGGTGAACGCGCCACCGAACACCAGACCACTCCACTGCGGAGCGACGTTGAGCAGCGCCGCCACCAGCAGCACCCAGGTCGTCGCCGACACCCGGAACGTGCTCCACATGAGCCCGGTGTCCAGACCCCAGATCATCGGCGGAACCCACCACGGGATGTTCTCCCGATGGCCCAGTTCCTTGGACGTCTGTCGGCGCAGCCCGGGGGCGTACGAATCCGTCCGGATCGCGTGTACGTCGAAGGCCGCCGCCACCAGTGCCGCCACGAGACACAGCCCCACGGTGAGCTGGGCATCGAGCCGCCCGGCGAACAGGGTGCCGACCTGGTACAGCGACGCGGTGACGAAGCCCGCCATGGCGATGTGCGCGACGGACAGTACGGCGACGAAGCGCAGACCGCTTCGGACGAGACGGGACGAGTCCCCTTGCACGAAGGGGCGGATGACTCCGATGAAGGACTGGCCTCAAGGGCTGAAGAGCTGGGCGAAGCCCGCCACCACGGCGAGCACGATCGTCCACAGAACTACCATACGTACCAGATCGAGCAGGCGAACGGACCGGACCAGCACGAGGTCTTGCTCTTGCTGCACTCACCGCAGCCGTACGTGCGGCTGCCGCTGGTGCAGGTCCAGAACGTGCGGTAATAGCCCGACGGGCAGGTGTAGCGATCGGGTTCGACCGCGTAGTGGCACCGGGTGCAGCTGGCCAGCGAGCAGCAGGGCGACCCCAGGCAGTCGGCCACCGCCGGGGATGCCTTCAGTACGGTGGCCAGGCCGGCGACGACCGCGGACGCCGCGCCCATGAGCGCGAATCGGCGGCTACGACGGCGGTCGGTGAGCACCGCCGTCTCGGTCGGTGTCACGCACTCCATCTGATTGGTCATAGCCGTACGGTTCCTTCCTTGGCGACGGGCAGGCGGGACGGGACGGTGCGGGCGTTCAACAGCGGTTGCAGTTGCCGGAATGACGGCAGTGTCTGGGCCAGGAAGGCCTCACCCGAGCGGTAGAGGACCACCGACGGGACGGTGTCGATGCCGATCGCCCGCGCGACATTTTCCTCGACATCGATGGTCGCCCGGTCGATTGGTATGTTCAGTCCTTCGAGCCAGGCGCGGCCCTCCTGCTCGGAATGCGCCTGCTGCAGGACGATCCACACCAGTTCCAGGTCCTTGCGGCGCAGGCCCTCCGCGATTGACCGGCAGGTCGTGCAGGACACGGACAGGAAGAGCAGCGCGAGATGCGGCTGCGCGTCGAGCCGTGCCGGGAGACCGACCAGGGAGGGCCTGATCGAGTCGTCCATCGGGATCGGGATCGGCGACGGGTTGTCTTCGAGCTTGAGGGACGTACGGATCAGTTCGAGGGTTTGATATTGGTCGATCAGCGCCAACACGCAGATCCCCATCAGCACGCTCAATGCGGCGACGACGACCCAGAGGAAGCCCATTGACTCTCCAACACTTTGAGGTAGCTCCAGCTCCGCAGGGCCAGAGGCAACAGCTGACGGACGACGGTCGCCAGGCACAGCACCAGCGCCGTCACCGCGACGGCGTCCGGACCGACGAGCAGATCCGATGAGTCGCGGTGCGCCGTCCAGGCGACGGCGAGCCAGATCGGGAGCAGCGCGAGCTGCGTCCAACCCAGCTTCGCCTCGGACGTGCCGCCGAAGCAGGCACAGCGCACCGAGGCGCCCCGTGCCAGAGCGATCGACGCCGCACCTGCGAACGACGCGCCGAGCGCGATCACGAGGCCCGCTGTCACCCAGGCGCGCGGTGCGGTCAGCAGGAGGACCGCGGTGACCAGCTCCACGCCGCTGACCAGCAAGGCCAGCACGCGCGGACGCGGCATCCTGAGCGCGACGAGCGTGCGACGGAAGGCAACGGGCGCGGCGAGCTTCTGACCCGCGGTGTAGAGCAGGACTGCTGCCGCGACGATCCGCACCGTTGCGTCGATCATCGGCACCAGCTCCGGCCGGGACGACCGCGAGGACCTGGGCGTCGGCCAGTTCCGTGTCCAGGACGCAGACCCGCACCCGCCGTGCAGTCCGCCTGTCGAGCAACGGCGAGGCGGCCAGCCGCTGGCCCGCGACCGCATAGCCGCTGCCGTCGCGCTTCGGCACTCCGGTCACCCAGTGCACCACCGGCACGGCGGCCACGGCGAGGCCGGGCCACAGGTCGGTCACGGTGACCAGGTCACCCGGTCGTGGGGCGATCCCGTCCGGGAAGCCGGCGAACGGAACACGCTCCGCCGCCCGGATCGCGGTGCGGTTCGCCACCTTCGGCGTACCCACCACGGCGCCGCCGGCCGCCACCGCTGACACGCGGGCCAGCTCACCGCGCGAGCCGGCCTGTGCCGCATCCGTCCCCGGGTCGGCCGATGCCGACTCGCCCGAGACAGCCACCACGGCGACGGTCGATCCCACCACGGCACCAACGCGGAGGATCTGCCGCCGCGATAGTCCCTTTTCCTGGTTCATGCGTACTCCTCGGATCTGGTCCATGAGGACGATCTACCGGTATCGGCGCCCGAATCGAGCGAGAACCCGCGGGTCCGGAGCGACGCCGCGGCGGACTGGGGCTGCTCGGTCGACCACCCCGCGGGGGTCGCCTCGACCGTGCTGCTGATCGACCCCCGGCGCGCCCCCAGTGCGCTCCGAATGGTCCTGACACGACGGTGCCTCCCGAGGCGGTGACGACGGCGTCCGGACGATGGGCAGCACCAATGTGTCTCCGGACATCGACGCTGCTCTGGATCACTCCCATCACCGTTTCAAGAGAACAACTCAGGGGTCCAGGTTTCGGCGGTGTTCTTGAACAGATCTTGACCGAAGCAGCCACGACAAGTGGCGGCCGCACCGCGCCGGGCTTGTCCGTTGTGGACTCCAGGTCCCGAAGGGCGTTGAGACGCCTCGGCAGGAGCGTGACCGACGACACGGACGGCTGATTCAGGGGTGGGCGCCGATGGGCTGCCGGGGGCATGTCGATGGTGAGATCATTTCCAGCGTCGTGGATTCCTACGGATCGGACCGGGCGTGGACCAAGCGGAGGACGGCCTGCAGATCCGGCTGCTGGGTCCGGTCGGCGTGTGGCACGGCACCCGTTGGCTGGGCCCGTCGGCCGCGCAGCAGCGCACCGTGCTGGCCATGCTGGCGTTGGAGTGCGGAAACATCGTTCCCATCGACCGCCTGGTGACGGCACTGTGGGGCACGGCACCGCCCGCATCGGCTCGTAACGCGGTACAGGGCTGCGTCTCCCGACTACGGGCCCTGCTCAACTCGGTTGACCCGCCGCCACGCACAGCCGAGCTGGTGGGGGTGGGGACCGGCTATCGGCTCACCGTCGACCGGTCCGCGGTGGATCTGCACGACTTTCGGGACCTACTGCGGTCCGCGCGCACGTGCGAGCCGCAGCAGGCTCGTGAGCTGGTCGACCGCGCTCTGCGCCGATGGCGGGGGCCGGCGTTGGCGGACGTCGCCGGCCCGTGGCTGGACGAACTCGTCGCCCCACAGCTGAACGAGGAGCGGTTCGCGGCGGTTGAGCTGCGAGCCGACCTCGACCTCCGGCTGGGCCGGTACGGTGACATCGTCGACGATCTGTCCGACCTCATAGCCGACAACCCGGCCCGGGAGCGTCTGGCGCTGGCGGTGCTCATCGCGCTGCACCGGTGCGGCCGCCGGGTCGACGCGCTGACCCTGTTTCGTCGGGTCCGCGAGAACCTGGTCGAGAGGCTCGGCATCGAGCCGGGCGAGGAGCTCCAGCGGGCCTATCGCGCAATGCTCGCCGGCGCCGAGCCCGTCGCGGAACCCGCGGGGCAGCGGGTGCGGGATCCGACGGGCGTGGTGCCGCGGCAACTGCCGGCGGCCACACCCGGCTTCGTCGGCCGCCGACGCGAACTGGCCCTCCTCGACGAGGTGCTGAAGGAGCGGGCGGCGCCGGTCGCCGTCGTCTGCGGCCCAGCGGGGGCAGGGAAGACCAGCCTGGCGGTGCGGTGGGCGCACGACGTCCACCACCATTTCCCCGACGGACATCTGTTCGTGGACATGCGCGGGTTCCACAGTCGTCCACGCCGGACCCCCGGTGAGGCGCTGCCGCTGCTGCTGGACGCGCTGGGCGTCACCGCCGACCGGATACCGGCCGAGCCGGACGCGCAGGTCGCGCTGTACCGTTCGACGCTCGCCGGTCGACGCGTTCTGCTCGTACTGGACAACGTCGCCGACGCCGACCAGGTGCGGCCACTCATTCCGGGCGGCCCGGACTGCCTGGTGGTGGTGACCAGCCGGGACCGGCTCAGCGGCCTGGTCGCCCGGGACGGTGCCGCTCGGCTCACTCTCGACGTCCTACCTGCCGCCGACGCGGTGGAACTGCTCGTCGGCACCGCGGGGGCCGAGCGGATCAACGCCGACCCGGCCGCTGCTCGGGAGTTGGCCGAGATCTGCGGGCACCTGCCGCTGGCCCTGCGCATCGCCGGCGCCCGCCTGGCCGACCGGGCGCACGTGAGCGTGCGCAGGCACCTCGACGAGCTGATCGCGCGGGGCCGGGTCGCGCAGCTGCGGGTCGAGGGTGACGACAGCACCGCCGTCCGGGCCGCGTTCGAGCTGTCGTACCAGGCGCTCCCGGCCCCAGCGGGTCGGGTGTTCCGGCTGCTCGGACTGGTGCCGGCACCGTCCGGCCTCGCCGTACCCGCGGCCGCGGCGTTGACCGGCCTGCCCTGCGACGATCTCGAACCGCTCATCGACACCCTCGCCCGACTGCACCTGATCCGAATCACCCGGGCAGCCCGGATCGTCAGCCACGACCTGCTGCTCGAGTACGGAGCGCAGCTCGCCGCCGAACATGGCGACGCGGCCGACAATGCCGCCGCCGTGCACCGGCTGCTGCACTTCTACCTGCATGCTGTCGCCCGGGCCAGCGCCGCGCTGAACGGCCCGTCGCGGCTACGGCTGCCGCCGGATCCACCGCCGACCGGCGTACGGATCCCTGAGCTCGACGATCAGGCACCCGCCCGCGAATGGCTCGGTGCGGAAACGGCGAATCTGGTGGCGGCGCTGGAACACGCGGCTGCCGACGGCCGAGACCGGATGGCGTGGCAACTCGCCCACGCCCTGTACGACTTCCTCCGCATGCGGACGCCGCTGAGCCAGTGGCGGTCGATCGCCCGGACCGGGCTCAAGGCGGCCCGCCGCGACGGCGACCTTCGCGGCGAGGCCGTGATGCGACAAAGCCTGGGACTGCTGAACTGGCGTACCGGCGATCTGCGCGCCGCCCGCGCCGAGTACGAGGCGGTCGCGGCGCTCGCCGCCCGAGCCGATTGGCAGGTCGGCGCCTCGGCGGCACACTGCAGCATCGGTATCGCACTGGCTCAGCTGGGCCGGCCCCGGGCCGCGATCAGCCGGTTCGAGCAGGCTCTCGTCATCGATCGGGAGATCGGCGACCGCCGAGCCGAGGCCGGCACGCTGGCAAACCTGGCGGCCGCCTGCGAGGAGGTGGGCGAGCTGGCCGCGGCCGCACGGCACGGCGAACTGGCGATGGGGTTGCTGCGGGCGACCGGCCAACATCTGGGCGCTGCCGTGGCCAGCGAGAACCTCGCGCTGGTGGCCCGGGAGCTCGGCCGGCTCGACGAGGCGCGGACGGCAGCGGAGGAGGCGGTGCGCGTCGGCCGGACGATCGGCGCCCGGCACGAGGAGGCCGCTTCGCTCACCACGCTCGGCCGCGTGCACGGTGACGCGGGACGCTACGCGGAGGCCGAGGAGGTGCTCCACCTCGGCCTCGACATCGTCCAGGGACTGGCGGACGGCCGACTGGAGGTGGTCACCCAGACCGCGCTCGCCGAGGTACTGCTGCGGCAGAGCCGACTGGCGGAGGCGGGCCGCCGGCTCGATCTGGTGCTTGACCTGGCGGATCGGACCGGCAACGAGCGCGCCCGGGTCGAGGCGCTGATGCTGCTCTCCGATCTCAGCGCGGCCCGCAAGGAGTTCGACAGCGCCCACGAGCACGCCACCGGTGCGATGGCGGCGGCCCGCGCCGGTGGGTACCGGCTGGTGGCCGGTCAGGCGCGCAGCCGCCTCGCCGCCGCGAGACTGGGCCTCGGCGATCCCGCGGGGTGCCTCGTCGAGGGCCGTCCGGCGCTGCGCGTCCAACGCCGGGCAGGGCAACGTCTCGCGTACGCCCGCACGTTGATGACCGTCGGCGGCGCGTACGCGGCGCTGGGCCGTCCGTCGGCGGCTCAGACCCGATGGCGGGCGGCACACGAGCTGTTCCGGGAGATCGGCGCCGCCGAGGCGGCACCGCTCGGCTAGCCGGGACGCCGGTCAAGACTCTCTCAAGTTCGATCGCGACGCCTCGACTGCGAGTCCCTCACCGACCAGTATTCCGGGCGGAGCAACCATGCCTCGCGCCCTCGACGTCCGCCCGTCCGATCGCCGCCTCAGCCAGAAATCAGCGCCGGCTCAGCGCTGTCGGCTGTTATTCGCGGCGGAACGTCCCCCCGTCGTTCGGGACTGACGAGGTGCGTCGACGACGTCGCCGGCCGCCCTGGCCGCTGGCGATCCCGCTCTCGCCCCGCGCCGGGTGGGCGCCGCGACGACGACAGGCGGGGCGATGCGGATCTTGCTCGTGGAGGACGACCGGCGGATCTCTGCGGTCCTGGGTTCGACGCTGCGCCGGTGCGGTTATCAGGTGGACACGCGTCGACAGGTGCCGCAGCGCTCGTGGCGGCCCCCTGCGACCTGGTCCTGCTGGATCTCTGTCTGCCGGACGGCGACGGATTCGCCGTGTGCCGGGCGCTGCGGGAACGCAGCGCCGAGCTGGGCATCATCGCGGTCACCGAACGGGGCGAGGAGCGCGGCGGCATCGTCGGCCTGCGGATGGGCGCCGACGACTACGTCGTCAGGCCGTTCGCGATGGACGAGCTTCAGGCGCGCATCGAGGCGTTGCTGCGGCGAACAGCACGGCAGGGTCCGCGACCGTCCGACGTCATCGACGTCGGAGGGTTGCGGATCGACCTCTCGGCCCGCACGGTCCACGTGGACGCCCGGCCGGTGTCGTTGACCCGCAAGGAATTCGACATCCTGGCCTCGCTCGCCCGTCGACCCGGCCTCGCGCTCACGCGCGAGCGCATCATGCTGGACGTGTGGCAGACCACCTGGTCGGGCCGGCACACCCTGGCGGTCCACGTGGCGGCGCTGCGCGCCAAACTGGGTCGGCCCGAGTTGATTCAGACGGTACGGGGACTCGGCTATCGCCTCCCCGCCGAGTGAGGCCGACCGGTCACCGAGGATCGGGAGTTACCCGATCGTCGGGTGAGCTGGGCACCAGCGACCATCAGTTTGCGTGGCACGCATATTTGCGGGGCGCGCAACTAGTGCTAGGGTGGTGGCATGACGGGGCTGCGGGAGCGCAAGAAGGCCGAGACGCGGGCGGCGCTCGGCTGGGCCGCGATCCACCTCACCGCGGAGCGCGGTTACGACAACGTTCGCGTCGAGGACATCGCCGAGGCTGCCGGCGTCTCGCCGCGCACCTTCAACAACTACTTCTCCAGCAAGGCCGAGGCGATCGCCTCCCGCCACCTCGACCGCAGCCTGCGCACCGCCGCCGCGCTGCGGGAACGCCCCGCCGACGAGCCGCTCTGGGCGGCACTCACCCAGGCCTCGCTGGAGCAGTTCACCCGCGGCCCCGAGGTCGACGCCATGCCGTCCCCCGCGCACGCCCAGTGGGTGGCCGGCGTACGCACCATGCTCGCCGAGCCTGCCCTGCAGGGCGAGCGGCTGCGCGCCGTCGCGATCGCCGAGGCCGAGTTGGCCGCCGCGGTCGCCGAGCGCACGGGCACCGACCTCGCCACCGACATGTATCCGAGGCTCGTCGCGGCCGCCGCCAGCGCCGCGGTCGCCGTCGCCATGCAGCACTATCTCGACAGCCCCGACCCGCCCACCCCGATCGAGCGCCTCATCACCGACGCGTTCACCCAGGTCGCCGCCGGCCTCCCCGCGCCGCCCCGCTGAGGCCCGCCCCTCGCTCACGGCACCACCCCAGCCACTTCTTGTCCGCGTCACACCCCACGGCGGGCCGGTCGCGTTCCGCGCCTGCCGCGGCGATGACGCACACCCCGAAGGGATCACGATCGTGATCGATGTGCTCATCGTCGGAGCCGGCCCCAACGGCCTCATGCTCGCCTGCGAACTCGCTCTGGCCGGCCTCCACCCTGTCGTCCTCGAACGCCACGCCACGCCCGGAGGCGAGCCCCGCGCCAACGGCCTCGTCGGCCAGGTCGTCCGCCTGCTCGACCGGCGCGGCCTCTACGCGCGGCTCAGCGGCGAGAGCACCCCGCCGTCCCCCCAACCAGCCTTCACCTTCGGCGCGTTCCCGCTGGATCTCACGGTGCTCGCGGAGAATCCGCACTACGTGCTCGGCGTGCCGCAGGCCCAGCTGGAGGCCACCCTCGCCGCCCGCGCCGTCGAGCTCGGCGTCGACCTGCGCCGCGGCCACGAGGTCGTCGACCTCCGCCAACGCCCCGACGCGGTCGAGGTTCACCTCGCCGACGGTACGCAGCTCACGTCCCGTTTCCTCGTCGGCGCCGACGGCGGTCGCAGCGCGGTGCGCCGCCTCGCCGGCATCGACTTTCCCGGCGCCACGTTCGACCGGTCGGTCTCCCGCACCGCCACCGTGACCGTCCCCGCGTCATCCCTCGACCCGGAGACCGGCGGGCTGTGCGCCCCCGGCTACGGCGTCGTCCCGCCGTTCCAGCACACCCGCACCCCGCGCGGCCTGATCGCCTGGGCGCCCTTCCCCGGCCGCCCGGCGATCCTGAGCACGACGGAGTGGCCCGACACGCCGACGAGCGACGAGACCCCCATGACCCTGGCGGAGCTACGCGCCAGCGTCGCCCGGGTGCTCGGCGTCGACATCCCCTTCGGCCCACCCGACGGCCCCGGCCTGCTGCGGCGGCTGACCGGTCGCAACACCCGCATCGCCGCCCGCTACCGCGCCGACCGGGTGCTGCTGGTCGGCGACGCCGCGCACGTGCACCCCGCGATCGGCGGCCCCGGCCTCAACCTGGGCCTGCAGGACGCCGTCAACCTGGGTTGGAAGCTGGCCGCCACGGTGCGCGGGTGGGCGCCGCAGGGCCTGCTCGACACGTACGAGACCGAGCGCCGTCCCGTCGCCGAACGGGTCGTCATGTCCACCCAGGCGCAGTCGGCGCTCATCGGGCCCGGCGACGAGATCACCGGCCTGCGGGAACTCTTCGCCGAACTGCTGCGCATCCCGGAGGTGACCGGGCACATCGCGGCGCTGATGTCCGGCGCGGACATCCACTACCCCGCCGACCCCGCCGACCCGTTGGCCGGCCGGTGCGCCCCCGACGTGGTCGTGCACGCCGACCAGGGCGCGGTACGCCTCGCCGAGCTGACCCGCACCGCCCGGCCGTTGCTACTGGATTCCACGGGTGTCTACGCCGAGGTGGCCGCGCCCTGGCGGGACCGGGTCGACGTCGTCGCCGGCGCGTTGCGGGGCACGACCGCGACCGCGTTGCTCGTACGCCCCGACTGCTTCGTCGCCTGGTCCGCCGGGGATGCGGACACCCTGCGCGCCTCGCTCACCCACCACTTCGGGCCGCCCCGGTGACCGGAAGCGTCTCGTGGACGCCGCTGGCGTCCGTCGCGTCCGTCCATCGACGAGTCCCTGTCGGACCCCGCAGGGTGGGACATGGCCGGGTGCCGGCAACACTGTCGGGCGCTGGTTGCCGGCCACCGACCACACCGACGAAGAATCAGTCGGTGATCACCGGCCAGGCGTAGGCGAGCAGGGCGCAGGCGGCGCCCAGCAGCGCGAACGAGACACCCCGAGTGGGCAGTGGCAGTGCGGCGAGCACGATCAGGATGACCGCGATGACGTAGAGAAATGCCTGGACCGACATGGGACTCTCCTCAATCAGGGAATTGATGGGAACCGACGTTGACCGCCGGGGTGACACCCCGCTCATGCGCGAACGCCGCACGCGCGGGTCGGGCGTGCGGGCTTGATCAGCCGTCCGGCGTGAAGAGCCCCTGAATACCGACGACGATCGCGATGAGACCGAAGATCGCGAGCAACAGGCGGACTCCGGTCGCGCCGTCCGACCGCTCCTCGCGCGACGCCGGCCGACCGGTCAGCCGGCTCCACAACAGGGCGAGCCCCACACCGATCCCCACCACCTCGAAGTGGAACACCCGGGGGCCGGACACCAGGTGGACGATGAGGTGGTAGCCGCCGGTCACGAGCGCCACGAGGCCGACCACCCACGCGATCGGGGCCGCCCGACCGGCGAGGCGGCCCAGGTCGTCACCGACGCGTGGCAACAGCCGCAGCACCGAGACGGCGAGCAGGAAACCACCGACGATGTTGGCGAGGTCGAGCAGCAGAGCCATGATCACGAGGGTCTCCGTCGATCGGATGATCAGCCGGTGGGAGCGTACCCACGGAGCCGGTCGGTTGAAACGAGATCTGGCGGCCGATGGCGCGCCGTCGGCTGTCTGCGGTCGAGGGATCCGCGGCGAAAGGCCCCGGTACGATGGGTTCCGGTGCGCCGGGAAGTCTGGTCGGCAGATGGTTCCGACCCGTCTTTCGAAAGTTGGCCCGCTTGTGACGTCGAACCCTCAGTCGCCTCCTCGTGTTCTCGGCCGTGGTTCCTGGGCTGAGGCACGTCGCATCGCCGACGTGCTGCGCAAGGAGACGATCGGCGGCGCGTTGCTGCTGGTCGGTGCCGTCGTGGCGCTGATCTGGGCGAACTCGCCGTGGGCGCACCGCTACCAGGCGATGACGGCGCTCACCGTCGGGCCCCACGCGCTGCACCTTGAACTGTCGCTGGCGACGTGGGCGGCTGACGGGCTGCTGGCGATCTTCTTCTTCGTCGCCGGTCTCGAACTCAAGCGCGAGTTCGTCGCCGGTGATCTGCGTGATCCCCGCCGGGCCGCGGTCCCGGTCGCCGCCGCGGTCGGCGGCGTACTCGTGCCGGCCCTGCTGTACGCGGTGGTGAACTGGGGCGGCGCGGTGAAGGGCTGGGCGGTTCCAACCGCCACCGACATCGCGTTCGCCCTCGCCGTGCTGGCCGTGATCGGCCGGCATCTGCCGAGCGCGCTGCGCACCTTCCTGCTGACCCTGGCGGTGGTGGACGACCTGCTGGCGATCGTCATCATCGCGGTCTTCTACACCGCCCACCTGTCGCTGCTGCCACTGCTGGCCGCGGTGGTGCCGCTGGGCCTGTTCACGCTGCTGGTGCAGCGTCGGGTGCGCTCATGGTGGCTGCTCCTGCCGCTGGCGTTCGCAACCTGGGCGCTGGTGCACGCCTCCGGCGTGCACGCCACAGTCGCCGGGGTGCTGCTCGCCTTCGCCGTCCCGGTGCCGCGCTCCACAGGGGCCGGCCCCGGACCCGGCCTGGCCGAGCACTTCGAGCACCGATTCCGGCCGATCTCCGCCGGTGTTGCGGTGCCGCTGTTCGCGCTGATGGCCGCCGGGGTGGCCGTCGGCGGGCTGGACGGCCTGACGCAGGCGCTCACCGACCCGATCGCCGTGGGCATCATGCTCGGTCTGGTCGTCGGCAAGCCGATCGGCATCCTGCTGGCAACCTGGCTCGTCGCGCGGTTCACCCGGGCCCGACTGGACTCGGGGCTGGCCTGGATCGACGTGGTCGGCCTGGCCGTGCTGTCCGGCATCGGGTTCACCGTCTCGCTGCTGATCGGCGAACTCGCCTTCGGTGTCGGCAGCGACGCCGACGGCCGGGTCAAGATCGCTGTGCTGGGAGGCTCCCTGATTGCCGCCGCGCTCGCCACGGTCATCTTGCGGTTGCGTAATCGCGTGTACCGGCAGATCTACGAGGCCGAGCAGGTCGACCGTGACCATGACGACGTTCCGGACGTCTACCAGAAATAGGTCCACTGCGAGTGGGGGGCTGCCAGGCGGCGTCAGCGCGGTCAACGCGGCGTCCGGGCGTATCGTCGGTGCATGCGCGCGAGCGATGTGGCCATCCCGATGGACACCGTCACCGAGGACATGCCGGCCCGGGAGGCCGCGCGGATCCTGGCGGCGCAGGACCTGCCCGGCCTGATCGTGGTGGACGCCAAGGGCCGCCCGTCGACGGTGCTGGCTGGCACGCAGGTGCTGCGGATGGCACTGCCGTCCTACTGCCAGGACGATCCGGCGCTGGCCCGGGTGATCGACGAGGCCGCTGCCGACGTGATCCTGGAGGGGATAGGCGACCGCACCGTCGCGGACCTGCTGCCCCGCAACCGTCCGGGCCTGCCGGCGGTCAACGCTGACGCCACCCTGCTCGAGGTCGCCTCGGTGATGGCGCGATCGAATGTGCCGCTGGTCGCGGTCGTCGACCACGACCGGGTGATGACCGGCGCGATCACCCTGGACGGGCTGCTCGACCGGATGCTCGGCACCTGAGCGTCAGAAGAATCGCAGCCACAGATACGGCACCGCGATCGCCACCGAGATCACGGTGACGATCAGACCGTACTTGGTGAACCCCCAGAACGTGATCTTGTGCCCGGCACGTTCGGCGATGCCGAGCACCACCACGTTTGCCGAAGCGCCGACGGCGGTGGCGTTGCCGCCGAAGTCAGCCCCGATGGCGAGCGCCCACCACAGCACCTGAGCCTTACCGAGCCCACCTTCGGCGTTCACCAGCTCGCTCACGATCGGGCTCAACGTCGCCACGTACGGGATGTTGTCCACGATCGCCGACAGCCCCGCCGACGCCCACAGCATCAACATGGTGGCTGGCCACAGCTTGCCCCCGACGGCCTCGGTCGCCGACCGGGCGACGCTGTCGATCACTCCGGTGGCGACCAGGGCTCCGACCATGACGAACAGGCCGGCGAAGAACACCAGCGTCGGCCACTCGACGTCCTTGACCACGTCTTCCGTGTCCAGCCGCGACAACGCCAGCAACAGCAGGCCACCGAGCACGGCCACCACCGAGGGCTCCAGGTCCAGCACCGTGTGCAGGCTGAACGCGAGCAGCACCGTGCCGAGCACCACCAGGCTGATCACCACGAGGCGGCGGTCGCGAATCGCGTCCGCCTCCCGCAGCGCCATCACCCGGGCCACGCGCTCGGCGTCGTAGCGGAACGCCGTGCGGAACATGATCCGACACAGGCCGACGAACACGACGAGCACGATCAGCACCAGCGGGGCCATGACGTTCAGGAAGTCGGTGAAACTCAACCCCGACCGGCTGGCGATGATGATGTTCGGCGGGTCGCCGACCAGGGTTGCCGCGCCACCGATGTTGGACGCCATGACCTCGGCGATCAGAAACGGGATCGGCGGCACGCCGAGCCGCTCGCACACCAGCAGCGTCACCGGCGCCACCAGCAGCACGGTCGTGACATTGTCCAGCGCCGCCGACACCACGGCGGTCACCACCACCAGGATCACCATGATCGGGAACGGACGGCCCCGAGCCTTCTTCGCGCTCCAGATCGCCAAGTACTCGAACAGGCCGGTGCGTTTCAGCACACCGACGATCAGCATCATCCCCAGCAACAGGAAAATGACGTTCCAGTCGATGCCCGCCTCTTCGGAGAAGAACGCATGCTCGGCATCGGTCGCCCCGATCGCCAACATGATCGACGCGCCGCCCAGGGCCACCGCCACCCGGTTGATCTTCTCGGTGGCGATCAGGACGTAGGCGGCGGCGAACACGGCCACCGCGATCCAGGCCAGGATGCTCATTCGGCGCTTCTCCGGTTCTGGTCAGCCGTTATCGCAACGCCGACCAGGCTTCCCGGCACACCTGAGATCAACCTATCAGCCTGGGCGATCGGCAACGGTGTGGTGTGCCGGCCCGGCCGGCCCGCAACCGCACCGCACCACCTGTTCATCGACGACAACCGACGTGGGCTGGAGTGGGCGACCCGGAGCGTCGTAAGGGTTCCGAAAGGGTTCGCGACCAGTTCGACGGCTGCGGGGGTCGTACGCTGCGGGGGTGGGAAAATGGATCTTCCGGTCGCGAGTGGCCTGGGCCGGTCTCGCCTCCGCTGTCCTCGTGGCGGCTCTGGCCCTCTACTGGTTCCAACCGTGGAAGCTGTTCACCGACACGTACGTCGACGAGGCGGTTCCCCCCGTGGGGACCACGTCGACCGCGCCCACTCCCGCGTCCGCGGCTCCGGCGGCGACACCAGCCGGGAACGCGATCCTGACCGCCGGCGAGTTCGTCACCCACGAGCACCGGACGACCGGCAGTGCCGAGATCCACCGGCTCGCCGACGGGCGCCACCAGCTCGTCATCCGGAACCTGAGTACGTCGAGCGGGCCGGACCTGCGAGTGTGGCTGACCGACCAACCGGTCACCCTCGGCAAGGCCGGGTGGCGGGTGTTCGATGACGGCGAATGGGTCGAACTGGCCAGGCTCAAGGGCAATCAGGGCAACCAGGTGTACGAGATACCGGCATCGGTTGACCCCCGCGACTTCCGGAGCGTCTCCATCTGGTGCAAGCGATTCGCCGTCTCCTTCGGCGCGGCCGACCTCAAGGCCGTCTGACGTCGCCGGGCTGCCCGTTGCGACGCCGGCATATGCGGCGTCGC